>JAISFI010000105.1 GCA_031263685.1 Dysgonamonadaceae bacterium
TTGGTGACTAAAGGCGTGGATGAACCCTATCGTATGTTTACCTCCCGTGCCGAATACCGTATTCTTTTGCGCCAGGATGATGCCGACGCGAGACTTACGCCCTTGTCTCATCAAATAGGTTTGGCTTCGGAAAACAGGTTGAATTTGCTGCGTGAGAAAATCAAATATCGAGACAGGCTTGTAGGATTTATCCGTCAGTATAGCGTTGCTCCCGATGCCATCAATGCTTACTTGGAGCAAACCGAAACAGCGCCTGTCAGGCAGACCGTAAAATTAGTTGATTTGCTCATGCGGCCGCAAGTATCCTTGCAGGGATTACTGGCGCAAATTCCGGCTTTACAACAAGCGACCGGAGATATACCGGACCGTCATGCTGAAATCATCGAAGCTGCTGAAATCTCAATCAAATATGCCGGTTATATTGAACGCGAAAGAGCCAATGCGCAAAAGCTCGAACGTTTAGAACATATCTCGATCCCGGCAGAATTCGATTTCCGGAAAATCAATTCACTTTCCATGGAAGCCCGGATCAAACTATCGCGCGTGAAGCCGCAAACGATTGGTCAAGCATCCAGGATACCGGGCGTTTCACCAGCAGATATGAGTGTGTTGTTGGTACATTTTGGGAGATAATATCTGCCCTCTTATTATTTTGGTGGTGATTTAAAAAGTAGAACATGGTTGCCGATGAACTGACGTCCACAATTTTTGCACAAATAATTTAAATTACCGGTGAACGGAACCCGTGGAAAGGACACTAAATAAGATTGCACATCTGTTAATGGAGAAACCAATTGTATCATTCAATCCGTTTCGGGTTTAAATGATGTTCGGCCTATCCTCCCACGAATTTCATCCAAGGTTAACTGTATTGAAGACAGGGGGTAAAATGTTCCGAAATAATTGCCCATTATTTCGAATAGACCTCAACATAAAATTTCCGGCAAAAGTACAAAAAATATTGCCCGACTCGCTGACCTTAGTGAGTCTTTTACCGCCTCGGTTACCCATTTTTCGATTACAGGCTGTGCAAAACCGGCACAGGAAATACGTATTGACGATACAGACCCACGTCCCGGAAAACAGAGCAATCCCATTTTTAAAAATACTTTTTCCATGGTGATTGATATTTTATCTCTTTGATTTGTTTAAGTATACAAATGTAGATACCATCTACTCCGAAATGATGTTGTTTTCATTATGAAACATGTAATTTTCAATGATTATTCATAGAAAAAACAATCATGAAAGATAAGTAGCCGTTTTATGCATCCGAAGGATAACAAATCCATCTTGGACAGTAGGGAGTATTTCGAAGTTTTTGAGTCAATGGATGTTTTCGATGGATGTTCCACGTGGAACAGATGTAGCGTTAACTGTTAATCCTTGGATTACACTATCAGCAGCATCATGTGAATGTGATAGTAGGCTTCGTCGGTGCGCGGTGGCAATCATGGCTTCGAGACTGCCGGCAAAACCGGATTCGTCACAGTCGGTGACGTTCTATGATTGTGCGGAGGTCGTCTATATGTTTCTATGCCTGCAATAAAAACACCGCTGGTATTTTATTCAATTCCGGCAATTTGTTTTTCCATTGCCGGATGCTCTGCGTAAGGATATACTCGTCGCTTCCGGTGATGTCGGCTGCAATAGTCAGCATGGTTTCGGGGCGGCAACATTTCAGGATATCGTCCAGTAATTGCATGTTGCGGTAAGGTGTTTCGATAAAGATTTGTGTTTGCCGTTCAGCTGACGAACGTCGTTCCAGTATCCGTAATCGTTCCCGGCGTTCGTTCTGTTTCACCGGGAGGTACCCCACGAAGGCAAATGACTGTCCGTTGAGTCCGGAGGCCATCAGCGCCATTAAAATAGACGAAGGCCCCACCAACGGCACCACCTTGATCCCATGCACATGAGCCAACCGTACCACCGCCGCACCGGGATCGGCCACGCCAGGAACACCGGCCTCGGAAATAACCCCGGTATGGGCCGTCTGCAGATAGGATAGGAAAGAGGCTACCTCGCTTTCAGCAGTATGTTCGTTCAACTCGCGGAACTGCAATTGGTCAATCGGCCCGGGATGCCCGGTTTTTGATAAAAAACGCCTTGCCGTGCGGATATCTTCCACAATAAACTGCCGCAAGCCATGTATTACAGTAACCACGTGCGGCGGCAACACCTGTGAGATGGTATTTTCGGATAAGAGGGCGGGAGAGAGGTAGAGAACAGGCATTTATACGGATCACCTTCGCGGCGCGTTGCGCATCATTTTGGTCATCTTATCTTTGTCGGTCATCATCTTCATCATCTTACGGGTTTCGTCGAATTGCTTGATGAGTCGGTTCACTTCCCGAATATCTGTACCGCTGCCCTTTGCGATACGCATGCGGCGGTTGCCGTTCAGTACTGCCGGGTTGGAGCGTTCCTCCGGCGTCATCGAATAGATGATAGCCTCGATGCTTTTGAAAGCGTCATCATCGATGTCTAAGTTACGAATGGCTTTGCCGACGCCTGGAATCATCGAAGCGAGATCCTTGAGGTTGCCCATCTTCTTGATTTGCTGTATCTGGCCGATGAAATCGTTGAAATCGAACTGGTTCTTGGCGATTTTCTTTTGCAGCTTGCGCGCTTCTTCCTCATCGTATTGTTCCTGGGCTTTTTCAACCAACGACACGATGTCGCCCATGCCGAGGATACGGTCGGCCATACGTTCGGGGTGGAAGATGTCCAGCGCTTCCATCTTTTCGCCCGAGCCTACAAACTTGATGGGCTTGTGTACCACCGACATGATGGAAATGGCCGCACCACCGCGCGTATCGCCATCCAGTTTGGTAAGCACTACGCCGTTGAAGTCCAAGCGGTCGTTGAATTCTTTGGCGGTATTCACGGCATCCTGTCCGGTCATGGAGTCCACCACGAACAGTATTTCTTCGGGATTCACCGCTTTCTTGACGGCTGCAATTTCGTCCATCATTTCCTGGTCGACAGCCAAACGCCCGGCCGTATCGATGATCACCGTATTGAAGCCATGCATCTTTGCATGCGTGATCGCATTTTCGGCAATTTTTACCGGGTTTTTATGATCGCCTTCGGTATAAACCGGCACGCTCACCTGGTCGCCCAATATCTTCAACTGTTCGATAGCTGCCGGACGGTACACGTCGCCTGCCACCAACAATGGTGAACGGCCTTTCTTTGTTTTCAGGTAATTGGCCAATTTTCCGCAAAACGTCGTTTTACCGGAACCTTGTAAACCCGCAATAAGGATAATCGCCGGATTATCTTTCAGGCTGATGTCCGCTGCCTGTCCGCCCATGAGCGCCGCCAACTCGTCATGCATGACCTTGACAAGCATTTCGCTCGGTTTCACAGCTGTGAGGACGTTCATACCCATGGCTTTTTCCTTCACCTTGTCGGTAAATTCCTTGGCAATCTTATAATTGACGTCGGCATCAAGCAGCGCCTTGCGTACTTCCTTGAGCGTTTCGGCAACATTGATGTCTGTGATCCGGCCTTCGCCTTTCAGATTTTTAAACGCACGATCTAATTTGTCGGATAAATTTTCGAACATAAATAAGATGATATTTATTTGATACTATTTTCAATGAAAGGGCAAAATTATGAAAAATATGGCATATAATGATATCGCTCTTTCAAAGCGACCTCCAGCGACAGAAATTCTTCGGACGTTTTCTTCCCGGAACCTTTGGGACGAAAAAATATTGGGACAAATAACAAAGGATAAAGATCAACAGGCGCAGGGCGATGATCAAAGCTCTTGTAACAGTTCCTGTTTCCGGAGCTTACGTACATATACCACCTGTCAGTGGTCTTAATATCATTCTTTTTTGACAAAAAAACAGCGATAAGATAAGTTACCGCTGTTTTCTTAACTGCATTTATGGAAATTACTCTGTTCTAAACTCAATCCTGCGATTTTTCCTGCGATTTTCTTCCGATAAGTTTTGAACAAACGGTTGTATTTCGCCGCTACTGTCAACAGAAATACGTTCAGGGGAAATTCCTTTCTCGATCAGATATTCTTTACCTGCTTCTGCTCGCTTCAAGCCTTTTTTCAAATTAATGCTTTTGTAGCCGATTTCACATGTGTGACCGACTATAAACACTCTTATATCCGAATATTGCTTGAGAACATCGATAACAGCATCAAGTTCCGATTTTTGACTTTGAGACAATGCCGTTTCGTCAAAAGAATAGCCGTCAATTTTTGCAGTTTCAATTTTTTGAATTGCATTGCTGCGTTCTTCGGCGGCTTTCTGTTCGACTTGCTGACGTTCAAGTTCGGCTTGGCGTTTTGCTTCTTCGGCTTTAATTCTTTCGGCCTCAGCATCGTTTGCTGTCGCAGAAGCATAATTACCACTCAGAACTTCATTTACAAGCTGTTGAATTTGTTCGGGACTTTCGCGAAATCCATAAGCTCGTAACATTTGTTCTTTTTCATTGTCAGAAAAATCTTTTGACTTCTGAATTGAAATAATAGAACCTGCAACTTCTTCAGCGGTAATGGCGTCGTTATAATGCCCTGATTTCATCAACTGGTCTTCAATTTGCATTTTTTCAGCCAAATAAACTGCCTGTCGCTCTTTTTTTTCCTGAGCAATATCATAGAACAAATCTGCATAAGCCCTCGTACGCGTATCGAAAGCGACTTGCCTTTCCTCTTGAGTAGTGGCTTTTTTCCCGACGCTCAAATATGAAAGTTGAGCGTCGGTCATTGTCCTGAGTTTACTGGCAAGTTCATCATTGCCCGAAAAATTTCCTGCTGCGTCAAACACAAGTTCTTTTGCAACATTCTGTTTTTCGTATTTGTTTTCAGCATCATTCCAAGCCATACCCAAATCGGCATTTCGAGTGTTCAATTCGAGAGTATTATATACATCTCTTGTGAAGCTTGCCGCTTCTTCACGTGAATAACCACTTTTAACAGCCGCTTCCTGCAAGATAGCGCCGCCAGCCGCTCCTACTACTGTGCCAGCCGCGCTTTTCCAAAATTTTTTCCAACCGCCTCGAGCTTCGGCAGTCGTACTAAACAGCAAACCTCCTAATGTAATTATTGATATTAATCTAATTCGCATGTCTTTAATTTTTAAAAATCGAACAATTAGGGAATCTTAATATTGGGCAGTTTGCCATAGAGCCTGGGAACGGAATCTTGCGATACCAAAATCATTGCTTCCGTTTTATGAAACGCGCCATTATATTTGACGGTTTCTTTTTGCAGCGTTTTTGCTGTTATTGAAATTCGGGCTTCTTTTTTAGGGTTGCCCGAAATCAAATAATTGCCTGCTGCAATCTTAAACGGCTTAACTATAACATTTGTATCAACAATTACAGAACTGTAAATATCAACACTGCTATCGGACAGAAAATACAAACTTGTCATTACACTGCCTTTTACACCGTCTTTTTCAGCGGGCGAAAGGCTGTACCAAACAGTTTTGCTTAAATAAGCAGGAGTACTGCAACTGCATAACAGAGCAAGACCCAACAGTATAAATAAATATTTTCTATTCATGTCTTTCTGAATTTAAAAATTCACCTGTGACAACGTTGCCACGCACAAAGCAGATCATTTACACTTTGAAACGGTAAGGCTTACACTTGAAGCATCCTTATCCACATCATCATTTGTTATGGAAGTGGCTATCTCTTTATTTGTCTGGTTTTTCGGGTCCGTTGTCGCATCAATAATAACTGTACGCTTAATTGGTGGTTTAGTTTTCCCATCTTTTAAGACAATCGTAGCAGTAACATCAACCGTTACCTTATAGTCATTTGTATTGACTAATTTGATGTAGAGCTTACCACTATACGTCGTAAAGCTTGGTTCTACCCCTTTTGTTATTTCACACATCTGTGCATTTGCACTAATTCCAAAGCCCATCAGGGCTACCAAGATCACAAAAATCTTTTTCATCTTATATTTCAGTTTAACGTCCGCATCCTTTTTGCAGACAATTTTTTTCCTTCTAATCATCAGGCTTTTCGTAGGAAATAATCCGCCCGTTTTTTTGAGAGGGTTCCGCTCCTCTGCCTGTTTTGTATCGGCGATTTGGCATCCGCCTAACGCTTTTCCCTGCGGGGGATATTAAACGGTTTGTTACTCCGTGACTCGCTTTGCGACGAGGTATATATATCAGCCATATTTACATTCTCTGTTGATTCCTTTCGGAAAAGACATAAAAAAAGCGTGAAACTTAACTCGTTCCCCGCTATCAGTGGTATTTGGCGTAACCTTGTATTCCAGAAATCAAGTAAAGTCCACGCTTTTATACGTGAACATTTAACTTCTTTCTTTGGAATACTATCATACAATCGCCAAATTTTCTGACAGCAAAGAATAAAGCTCAATGCTTTTCCAATATGTCTTAAAATGTGCGTATCATCGCACTTTCCTTTTTACATCATCAAATCTATTTTATTATTTAGGATTGCTGCAAATATAAACATCTTTCTTTGATCAATGCGCAATTTTTTTGATTATTCTTCCATATTCTTTTCGTTCGCTTTCTTTTTCCCCGCCACGACGCCCGCATGATGCCGGTAATTAACGCCATATTGATTAATTTGCGCATTGAGTAAACTTGCGATTTGCTTCAGGGCGGACTTCGTGACATCGTCCAGCGGCATAAGCAGCATCCCGTTGGCGATTTGGCACAGCACATCGAACGATTTGTTCGCTTTTTCAGAGAATTTTCCCAGCGTACCGCTTTCGCGTCGGGCTTCCTTTACATTGGCGCGGGTGGCATGAAGCGTCTCAAACTCCGTATTTTCCCTGTCGAGCCGGTCTACCAGCGACGTCAATCCGAACAGTTCCAAACCGGCTTCATTCTTGTGCAGTTCTGCGATCATGTTGCGGAGATAGCTCGTTTCCGCCTGATAGCTTTTGCGCGGCGCCTCCCTGTAAGCATCTGCGATAAACTGCAAGATGCGGGCGGCTTCCTTCTCCGTATCGTTTTGAGGAAACCTGGAGTGATAATCAATGCGACTGATGATTTGGACGGTCGTCGCGTCGCGTCTGCCGTCTTTGAGCGCCAACTCATCCGTTTCGATAGACTTACTTTTCCTGTCAAATTCCGCGTCTAAAGCGTCAGCGTCCGATCTGTACGTTTCAAAAGCGGGGAAAATTCCATTCACCTGCGATGCAGGCGCGTCAATCTGTCGCGTGGCGTCACGATGAAACTGCACATTTTGTGCAATCGTGATGTGCGTCAGCAATGATTTGTATTCGTCAATTTTAGTACTCATAATATTTTACTTTAAAAGTTCATCACATGGGCGCAAAGTAAATAAAATTTTGTTTACCATACAAATCAAAAAAATATTTTTGCATCATGCAAAAACACGAATCAAATTTACAGGATGCTGTTTTGTCACGAAAAAAGTCGCCGCAGAAAAATTTCAAGCAGTTGCGCGACGAAAAAACGTGAATCAAACTTGCAGGGCGCCGTTTCATCATGAAAAAAGTCGCCGCAGAAAAATTTCAAGCAGTTGCGCGACGGAAAAACGTGAATCAAATTTGCAGAACGCCGTTTCATCACGAAAAAAGCCGCCGCAGGAAAATTTCAAGTGGTTTCGCGACAAAAAACGTGAATCAAATTTGCAGGGCGTCATTTCGTCGTGAAAAAAGCCGCCGCAGGAAAATTTCAAGCAGTTGCATGACGCAAAAGCACGAATCAAAACTGTCTGAACCATGATTCGTATGATGATTAGGATTACCATGATTTTCCTTACATACATGTATCCCGACACAATCATGCGTTCGTCGGGTTTCAGTCCGTCCATGACCTCATATTGCTGCGGATTCTGCCGTCCGATGGAGATATTTACTTTTCGGGTCTTATCGCCGGCTTCGTTGAGGCGGAAGATCCATTCCCGCCCGTTTGCTGGAAGAAACTGCCTTTGGGATGATGAGAGCGTCCTCCGGTTGTCTTATTTCACTTCCTCAAAATCGACATAATCCCCTTCTTCCTTTCCGAAATTTTTATCCGATTTCGGTTGATAATTGATGGTCACTTTCCCTTCCTGTTTTTTCTTTTGCCGTACTGTTTCTTCCTTTTGCCGACGTAACCGGTCGTTCATATTTTTGGCGGCATCACCCAGGAAATAGGAAAGGACGCTCCTGATGATCCATTTACCGATCCAGTAAACCCCCAGGAGAATGAATAATATTTTAAAAAACAGCATAACAACTTATCTTAACCGGCTTAAAGCCTGTACCATAAGCTCGTCCTTACGTATTCCGCGGAAAGCAAGATAGTGGAGGATCATGGATATGA
>JAISFI010000437.1 GCA_031263685.1 Dysgonamonadaceae bacterium
ACATTATTGCAAGTTCCATAATCACATAAATCTCCCAACCTGCACCACACCCACCCTTTCGGCACCTCAAACGGGACGTTCCGATAAGGGGATTTATCACCACCTGATTCTTGCTTGTCTGAAATGCACCTGTTTTGATACGATTGTTCTTGTAAGTAACGGAGTATGTATTTTTTTTATCTGCCTGCACCATCAAGATATTGAGCATTGAAATGTATAAATATTCAATTTCATCTATACCGGGATAGATAATATCATTTGCCATTTTTGTGCGTATGAACAAATTTATGACTACTTTCGTTTCATCATTACAAGATAAATAGAAATTGTATATGATGATAGCCATTATTTTAAGTTCGATTTTATTTATGACCAATGGTCAAGTAATTAACAAAAATGAAAATGTTATGAAATTTGAATTAGTAAAATTACCGTATGCGGTAAATGCTTTAGAGCCGGTAATCAGTCAACAAACCATTGAATTTCACCATGGTAAACATTTACAGGCTTATGTGAATAATCTGAACAACTTAGTTCAGGGGACGAAGTTTGAAAACGCAGATCTCGAAACAATTGTTAGAGAATCGGATGGCGCTATTTTCAACAATGCCGGGCAAATATTAAATCACAATCTGTATTTCACCCAGTTTTCTCCTCAGGGAGGCGGAAAACCGTCCGGAAAACTGGCCGATGCTATTCAGACATCGTATGGTTCTTTCGAAAATTTTCAAAAAGAATTTGAGGCTGCCGGCGTCGGTTTATTCGGATCAGGCTGGGTTTGGCTGGCAAGCGACAAAGACGGAAAACTTCTGATAACCAAAGAAGCAAATGCCGGTAATCCCGTAACTAAAGGGTTGAAACCGCTTATAGGTTTCGACGTTTGGGAACATGCTTACTACCTCGACTATCAAAATCGTCGCGCAGACCACTTGAAAGATTTATGGAAAATAATTGACTGGAAAGCCGTAGAAGCCAGGTATTAAGAATTAAATTAAGAACTAAGAGTTGGCTGGTGCATGCAAACTCTTAGTTCTTAGTTTTTTATATTTCTTCCGCAAGCGTCAGCACATACGCCTCATTAGCCAAATAGTGGACAGTGTATGCATGATTTGCTTCCGTCTTCGTTTCATGAGCCGGGAAAGAAGACAAATTGCCTAAAACCAGTTGGAAAGGAGATATATGCAGACAAGACTTGAAATCGACATGTGCTTCTCCAAGTATCTTAAATAAACTTTCTTTTGCAGACCAGTGAAGCAGCAGTTGTGTTTCCATATTTTCTGGAGATACCTGTAAATATTCTTCACTGCTCATGAAACGACTATAGGATTTGCCCGCTCTCGAAGAAAGATATTCAATATCAATCCCCACCGGATGCACTTTGTTCAACGCTATCGCCGCATAACCTTTCGTGTGACTGATGCTGATATGATATGAGTAATCGGCCAGATAAGGCTTCCCGTTCGTGTGGTATAAAATTTCCTTTTCTTCCTGAAGCATGTTTTTCAACAGCACCCGTACGGCAAGCCATTCTCTTTTCCTGCTCTCCGACGTGACGGACTGTAAATAAGCGTGGTATAATTCCTTTTTATCCAATAGATGCAACAACGCTTCGGAACTTTCCATAATGCTGTAAACTGCCCAAATCGTCCCTTTGACCGTTGGAGGAAATTGTTTCATGCTATCTGATCAATCCCCAACAACTTTACTAAAAAATAAACACCTGCGGCTAAAAGCGCACTCACGGGAATCGTCAGTATCCATGCCCACAGCAAGTTGATTGTTACACCCCAACGTACTGCCGATAACCGCCTTACGGCGCCCACACCCATAATACTTCCCGTTATTACGTGCGTAGTACTTACCGGAACTTTCAGGATTTCCGTGAGAAACAGGGTCAAAGCACCCGACGTTTGTGCACAAAATCCTTCAATAGCCGTTATCTTGGTAATCTTATTTCCCATCGTTTTCATGATTTTCCACCCGCCAGACATCGTCCCGATGGCAATCGCCGTAAAACAGGTAAATGGCACCCAATCATGAATATCGTGAATATCCGACAATCTCAACCAGTGGGGCAGCGTTTCCGGATCTACCGATGCATTAAAAGCGATCAATGCGACACCGATAATACCCATGACCTTTTGCGAATCGTTCAAACCATGTCCAATACTCAGCAAAGCCGAAGAAACCAATTGAAACCGCCTGAAATATTTCTCCGCAGCCCTTGGATTGGCTTTTTGGGCAATATGCAACGTTAAGACGCTGATAAACATTCCGCCAATCATCCCCAGCAAAGGCGCTACCACAATAAATATTGCAATAATCCCGATGACTCCGGAATGAATCGCATAAAATCCGCTATGCGCTACCGCTGCTCCGGCAAAACCGCCTATCAGCGTATGCGATGACGACGACGGGATACCAAACCACCACGTAATAAGATTCCAGATAATTGCTGCCGTCAAGCCGGATAAAATCACCGGAAGCGTAATGTATGCTGGGAGAACGGTTTTGGCAACAGTATTGGCAATGCCAAAATCGCCGATAATATATTTAGCAATAAAAAAAGCTACAAAATTAAAAAATGCAGCCCAGATAACAGCCTGAAAAGGCGTCAGCACCTTCGTAGACACAACGGTTGCTATTGAATTGGCAGCATCATGAAAGCCATTGATAAAATCAAAAATGATGGCCAACGCAATAACAATGATGAGTAAAGTCATAAAAAATGGTTTTTGTTAGGCGTATTTGACAAAAATAGTTTTCAATACCTTGCCGGCATTGTTAATTTTATTCGCCGTTTTTTCCAGTTCCTGAATGTTTTCTTTCAATTTAATAAGTTCAATGGTATCTTTTTCTTCTTTGAAAAGCTCCATGATACCCCGTTCGTAAACACCATCTGCATTTTCTTCCAGGGCTTTGATTTCTTTATAATGCCTGCGGAAACGGGTGTCGGACTTTTTCAGGTTTTTGAGTTCCTCTACGGCATCCCTTATTTCTATGGTGCCTTTCAGGATAATTTCGGTCATGCGTGTCGTTGTTTCCGGCATTTTTTCGGGAGAATACAACAACACTTTGTGTCCTACCCGGTTAATCACGTCGATGATTTCTTCTATTTTATCGGCCAAAGCGTCCACATCTTCCCGATCGAAAGGGGTGATAAACGTATTGTTCAATTCTTTCAGGATAGCGCCGGAAATCTTATCGCCCTTTATCTCTTCTGCCTTAATCTGTTTACAAATTTCGGAACGATCTTCCTTATTCTCGAGGGAAAACAATTCGTGCAATAAAGATGCTGCCTGTGCCAAAACTTCTGCCAATTCTTTTAATAATGGAAAGAACTTGGCATCTTTGGGGGTAAAGACGCTTAAAATAGTGTTTAGCTTCATTTGTATTTATTAATCATTTGTGCCGCTCTTTCCTTGCTGTGAAAGATATATTCTACAAAAAAATTTTCGCAAAGTTAATATTTTTCTTGAAAAACAAAAAAGATAAAACGGATTTATTTTTCTTTTGTGTTTTAGAATAGCCTTACACCCCATTCTACCAGATACCAGGTTACAAGGTAGCGGGTGAATTTTCCGGCAAGCATGCTGATTGCCACCGGTAGCGGACGCACACGCATGAATCCCAGGGCAAGCGCTATCAAATCGCCTACACCGGGCAGGAAACTAAAGAAAGAAATATACGCCCCCTTGCCGTGCAACCATTTTTGCATGCGGTCTATTTTTTCTTTTTTCACCCGGAAATATTTTTCTATCCATTCTATCTTTCCCAAGAGACCTAAATAGTAGTTGGTCATTCCTCCCAGCCAGTTACCGATAGTTGCTATGATTAAGCAGACAACCGGGTCAAGTCGTCCGTCAAATATCAAGGCGCCGAACACGATGTCGGAACTGAAGGGCAGTATGGTTGCCGCCAGAAAGCAGGCAATAAACAAGCCAATGTATCCGTATGTAATGAGAAATTCGAGCATCGTCAGAAAGTATTCATGATGTTGGCCGGCGAACGGTTGGCCAATAGTTCTTTCTTCATATAATCCATACAGGGCGCCACATGTTTGTAAAACTTGTGATAGCCTTTGCATAGATAATTAAGTCCCGGCTCGCCGGAAGAGGAACAGATGATTCTGTTTTTAGGACATTCGCCATTGCAGGCGAAAAGAAATTCACATGCGTGGCACTGTGCAGGAAGGCGGTTGTACTTGTCGGCGCCGAATTGCAACTGTGCGGGCGAATACATCATTTCTGTCAGCGACTTTGTGTGAATGTTGCCCAATTTGTATTCGGGACGCACGAGGTGGTCGCAGGCATAAACATCGCCGTTAAATTCCATGACGCCGGCATGTCCGCAAGTTCGGGCTAAAATGCAGGTACCGGGCTGTTCGCCCACCCAATTGGCGAGCGTAGAGTCGAAATACTGGACGAAAAAATGTCCTACATCATTTCGCACCCATTCGTCGAAGATAGCAATAAGAAAATCTCCCCATTGCTCGCCGGGAACATTCCATGGGGCAAAACTGCCGTCGGGCATTTGTTCCACAACGGGGGCGAACTGGATGAAACGGCTATCTATTTCTTTGAAGAAATGGTAAAATTCCAGCGGATAGTTTACATTATAATCGTTCACTACACCCATGATATTGTATGCTACACCGTGTTTCTTCAGCAGGTTGATTCCCCGCATCACTTGGAGAAAGGAAGGGCGACCGTCGGCCGTTCGACGATAAACATCGTGGCAGTGCTGAGGGCCATCGACAGAAATTCCGATGAGAAAATTATTATCTTTGAAGAATTTGCACCATTCATCGTTCAACAGCGTACCGTTGGTTTGCAGACAATTATCTATCTGCCTTCCACGACCGTATTTTTGCTGAAATTCGAGCGCTTTTTTGTAAAAACCGATATTTCGCATCAGCGTTTCTCCGCCATGCCAGGTGAACATCACCTGTGGCATTGTTTGAGATTCGAGATATTGTTTAGTAAATTTTTCCAATAACTCTTCACTCATAGCAAATTTCCTTTCGTCCGGATACAAGTCTCGTTTCTCCAGATAATAACAATACTTGCAATGGAGATTACAAATGGCGCCAATGGGTTTAAGCATCACATAAAGCGGTTGAGCGAAAGGGGCGAATGTCGATTCCATATCAAAAACTGCTGTAAATGAAGTGCAAAGGTACATGAAATATTCCAATTAGACACAGACATTAAGAATTAAAAAAATCTCTCCGAATATTTTGTTTTCCAATTTTTTGCATTACTTTTGCGGCGAAGTTTTAGAACTAAGAGGGTAAATAATTATACATGATGGTTGTGGATACAAATAACATGGATTTATGTTTTTTTGATAAGAATTATTTGGAGAACCCGAATGGTTTCTTAACACACACACACACACACACACACACACACACACACACACACACACACACACACACACACACACACACACCTATTTTTGGTGTAAATACTACTTACAACGACCGATAAACATATCGGAAGAAGAACAAAGTTACCATAGATTTTATTTATTTTTAACGATTCGAGCAGTCGTCTTTCTGGATTGCTTCAGGCTTCGCCTTCGCAATGACGTGGAGAGAGGGGCCGCAATGATGATGCTCTCTACACGTCATTGCGATCCGCTTGCGGTGAAGCAATCCAGCAACAGGGCGTTGCACACAACGCCGAGCGCAACAAAGTCATTACAGATCACAATAGTCATTAATCATTCACAACAAAACAATTTATGAAACAGAAACTTTTATCCAAGCTCTTCCCGCTGCTTCTCACATTCCTTGCGGCAGGGAACTTATTTGCCCAAACGACTACTACGCGGGGAAAGGAATTTTTCGTGTCATGGGGTAATAATCTTAGAAACTACATGGAAGTACCCAAGTTGGAATTAAAGATCGCTGCCTTTGAATCGTCTATGGTTACATTGCATTTCACGGATCAAACACCTGCGATTAACGATGTCACTTTTCAGGTGATGCAGGGCACTACTTATAGCTACCCTTTGTCGGCTACTCAAATGGCAGCCGTTTATCAACCTTATACTGCAACGCCGGAAATATCCCTCAAGTCATTGTACATAACATCGACAGGACTCATATCGGCTTATGTATTGAATCAGGAGCAAGCAACTACGGATGCAACCAATCTGTTGCCGGTCAGTAACTGGGGGATGGATTATTATCATATATCTTATTCTACGGCTGGTACTGGAACTATATATAATGGTTATCAAACAGACGGTTATACGCTTATTGCCGCAGAAAATGGGACGAAAATCTATCAAGACGGAGATCCCACACCGATAGCCACCCTGAACAGGGGAGAGGTCTATTATGCCTGCTTTGAATCAACGGATGTAACCGGAACACATATTACGTCAGATAAGCCTATTGCCTACTATGTGACAAATACCGGTGTTTTTATCCCACAATACTCCGATGGAGCCGATTGTCTGTTTCAAGCGCTACCACCAGTCAACCAGTGGGGTACCCGTTTTCTGGTTCCCTGTACCAAACAGGGAAAAGAGAGGGTAAGGGTGTTGGCTTCCCAAAATGGAACAATCATTACGCAATCGGGCGCAACCGACCCCATATTGTCGGATGGCGCATTTTCGACCGGCAGTAAAAACTCCCTATATCTTCAAGCCGGAGAATTTGTGGAGTTGGAGACAGGTGCTGCCGGATGTTACATCTCTGCAAATAAACCGGTGGGTGTCTGTGCTTATATGGTAGGACAGGGTTACGTTACAGCCATTAGTAGCAACAGGGGAGACCCTGCTTTTACCTGGGTTGCTCCCATCGAGCAAAATATGCGCGAAATATTGATTGCTCCATTTTTCCCGATAGGAAAGAGCAATTTAGCGGAACATTATGCCCTGATTGTTACTCCAACCGCATACAAATCTGAAACTACAGTCGCGATTGGAGGCACTGTACCCAGTTCTCTAAATGGTGTAACATGGATAGACAATGCAGCATGTGGCTATTCTTTTTGTTCCTATGAGATGACAGAGGAGAACGTAGCTTACCTTTTCGATAATCCGAAAGGATTAACCGTATTGGGATCAGGGTCAACGCATTAAAAACGGAGTAATTGAATAATATAATCTTTATTCCAAGCAGCTTTCAGACGTTTGGAGACTAAACTGGCCTTTGTGTTGCTGTCTTTTTTCAGCAGATTCA
>JAISFI010000176.1 GCA_031263685.1 Dysgonamonadaceae bacterium
AAGGGATATCCCTTGATAACAATGTATTGGTCGAAAGGATAGTCGTCGCCGTTGTTCAAGGGACGTAAGCCTGTTACATAATTCTGCTGCGAGGCGTAATTATCGTGATTGCCAAGCATGTAAACCATTTTGCCAACCGGATGGGTATAATTGGCAGCATTGCCGAATACGTCTACAAACTGTTTGTATTGCGCCGGGGCTCCGCCGTCGGTCAGGTCTCCCACCACAAAGACAGCATCCAGCGCTTTGTGGGACGTAATATTTTTCAGCGCTTGGGGAACTTTCACTGCTGGACCTTCGCCCTGGCTGTTACCAAAATGGATATCGGAAATAACGGCAAAAGTTACATATCCGTTGAATTTCTGTGAAACCGGCACCGTTACCGGAGATGCGCCTGTGCCTTTCACGACAACATTTCCCGTCCGCGTGGATTCCACTGTCAGTTCGTCCGCCTCAAAAGTATAGGTATGAATACCGACTGCGGGTGTAACATTCACCGGTTTTATCCATTCCGGCAGTTCAAATTCGGGAAGTACGTTGGCGGTTACTTCCAGCGTGAACGTGCGCTTGCTGTCTTCGAGAGAAACGTTTGTTTCTTTCACCAGAACCGACGGACTTGCACCGAGTTGTTGAACAGTGATTGTCACCGACTTGTTGTCTTTGGCAATCAGCGTAAAAGAAGTTGTTCGCACCTCGGGCTGCATATTTGCGTCTACCTGAACTTGCACGGTGTTTTTTTGCAAGGTCGGCTTGCACCACGGAGAGGGCGCTTTTCCGAGCTTGAAAGCAAGGTTGGTAGAAACAGTAACTGTTTTGCTGTCTGCCTCGTTGGCAAAGAACAAGACACTTTCTTCCACGTTCAAATAACTTGCACCCTTTGAGGCTACCGAGGAAACGAAATATTGTTGCGCCGCCGCCGGCAGTAAAGCCGAAATTAAAAGTGCAACGGACATGATAAATTGAGTTTTATATTTTTTCATACGTTTGATATTTATTTAACTAATACTTTGATTGTTGTGCCATTTGCGATAACGATATAGACGCCTGCAGGCAGCACGGCGTTTTTTTGTACAAGAACACCGCTAATGGTTGTTACAGTGTAGTTTTCGGTATTTACAAAAATCCTGCCGTTTACTACATTGATTTTCAATATATCTTTCTCTTGAACATTTATGGCAGTATGGTCGCCGGATACTTTTTTGAATAACCATGCGAAATCGGAGTCTTTGGCATTTTTAGCTTCGTATTCCTGCGGCACAGCATCGGAAGACGACAGATGCAAAAAGCGCGTAACGGCATCCTCTTCCACGCCGGCAATGGTATATTGTCCCTGACCGAGATAAGCTAAAGTGTAGTCTTCCTCTGCGGCGGCGCCCAGTTGGAGAATATTGTAAGCTCCGTCTGCAATGGAACGGGGCAGAATGTAGTTTTTCGTCAAGCGGTTGATGAAATTTACTTTGTCCGTTGCCTCACTTTTCACGACCTTCCACTGCTGTGCAAGATTTTTCGTTTGTAATTTTTCGACAGACAAGGTATAGGGAGTGTTTTCCGCTTGACTGTTATCCCTGACGGCAAGGCTATCTGTTCCTGTTTTTCCACTCACAATGTTATACCATATTTCATGCAGGTCGTTACTGTATTCGATAGTATAATCATTATAAAGGATAAAGGTGAACGCCGAGTTGAGACCGAAACCGTAGTCGGTACCCACCATCATAATGATATAGTCGCGGCTTCCTCCCGTATTTGCCTGGTGAAGGTATATATCCGAAGATGAACCGCCGGACGCCGGGATGTCCGATTGTATCGTATAGTAGCCTTCCGTACTCGTATTTTCGACGAGCTTAAATTTGCTCGAAGGATTGTTAGACAGTGTGGCATAGCCTATTGAGAGCGAAGCATCGTAGGCGACGTCGATTTTTTTGCCCGAAGATTTATTGATAATGGAAAAGTAATCATCGCCGACATCCTCAAAACGCCAAAGTTGAGCCGATACGGTCAAAGGATTATTAACGCCGTCGAGCATGGCGCGCCCGTGAACTTTCGTTCCTTCATCTGTAAAAACCAAGTCTTCGCGACCATCGCTACCCTTTACCTGAATGTAGTACCAAACAGGATTTGAGGAAGAACTTGCCAAAGGTAATTGTTGTGCATAACTTTTCATGCAGAAAAGTAAAGCCATCAAGAAAAACTGCAATTGCGTAATTTTTTTCATTTTCTTAAGTTTTGTTTTTAGACTAACAAGTTGCAAAAGTAAGAAAGAATATTAAATCATCCAAATATTTCTCAAAAAATCAATTTCGCAGGAAAAGCCTTTGCACGCCTTGTAAACAACTCCACCGGTATTATCGGAAACAGGAATTTCTTTGATTTCTTGTCAGTTATTTGTAAATTAATCTATACCTTTGCCGGATATATAATCACATCACATCACGTAATAATTAGGAATATGAATCACAATCAACAATCCAACAGTGGAATAGAAGTAGAGTTGGCCGACGATGTCGCTCAAGGAGTATATTCCAATCTTGCAATCATTGCACATTCTTCTTCTGAATTTGTACTCGACTTTGTGCGTATAGTGCCCAATGTGCCCAAAGCCAAAGTAAAGTCACGAATTATTCTTACTCCGGAACATGCTAAACGCCTGTTGTCCGCGTTGACAGATAATGTTAACAAATATGAGAAACAGTTTGGTCCAATCAACGTACAAGGTCAGCAGGGATTTATGATGCCGTCTATGCTGGGCGTAATCGGCGAAGCTTAAAACTATGTCGATTTCAAAGTACTTAGCAATTTTGATTCCTTTAGGGATGCTTATGAGTGCATGTTGTGACAGGCAAGGGAAAAATCCCTTTTTTTCGGCGTTCGATACACCTTTTGATGTTCCTCCTTTCGATAAAATAAAGGCAGAACATTACGAACCTGCTTTCGAAGAAGGTATTCGACAGCATCAGGCAGAGATAGATGCGATTGCGTTGAATGAAGAGGCGGCTACTTTTGAGAATACGGTGGCAGCGCTGGACTATAGCGGTGCATTGCTGGAACGTGTTTCCAACGTGTTTTTCGCGTTGGATAATGCGAATACGGACAGTTTGATGCAGCAAATTGCACAGAAAATGACGCCTGAACTTTCGGCGCATGAAGACTGTGTTTATTTGAACGAAAAACTTTTCGACCGGATAAAAACCGTATATGATGAACAGGCGGGACTGCAAAATCCATTGACGACAGAACAGAAACGCCTGCTGGAAAAATATTACAGGCGTTTTATCCGTTCCGGTATTTTACTGGATTCTTCCAAAAAACAGCGTTTGATGGAAATCAACAAAGATCTTGCTGTGGCATCTCTGCAATTCGGACAAAATTTGTTGGCGGAAACGAATAATTATCAATTAATTATAGAAAAGCAATCCGATTTGGAAGGACTTCCTCCAGGTATTATTGCCGCCGCAGCCGAAACGGCAAAGAGCAAAGGTTTGGAAGGCAAGTGGGTGTTTACGCTACAGAAACCGAGTTGGATTCCGTTGCTGCAATATGCAAAAAACCGGGATTTACGCAAACAGTTGTATCAGGCGATGTACAATCGCTGTGACAATGATAATGAATATGATAATAAGGCGATTATCAATAAAATTATCAATCTGCGATTAGAAAAGGCAAATATATTGGGCTACCGGACATACGCCGATTTTGAGTTGGAAGAGACGATGGCAAAAACACCCGGCCATGTCTATAAATTATTGAACGACCTTTGGGCGCACGCACGTGCTCAGGCTAAAAAAGAAGCCGACGAAATCCGCCAACTGATTAAGAAGGAAAGTGAGAAATTTGAACTTCAACCGTTTGAACTTCAATCTTGGGACTGGTGGTATTATGCCGAAAAACTCAGGAAAGAGAAGTATGATTTGGATGAAGAAGAGTTGCGGCCGTACTTTCAACTGGACTCGGTGAGAGAAGGCGCGTTTTATGTTGCAGGACGGCTTTACGGACTCAGCTTTGAACCTTTGCGCACATTGCCGGTTTATCATCCGGAAGTAACGGCGTATCGGGTAAAGGATGCGGACAGCTCGTTTATCGGCATTATCTACCTGGATTATTTTCCCCGGGCAGGAAAGCGCGTGGGCGCCTGGATGGGCAATCTGAATGAGCAATACAAAAAAGACGGGAAAGATATACGTCCCATAGTATACAATGTGGCGAATTTCACGAGGCCAACGGATGATACGCCTTCTTTGCTGACGCCGGACGAAGTTGAAACTTTGTTTCATGAATTCGGACATGCTTTGCACGGCTTGCTGTCGGCATGTACTTATAAGGGTGTTTCCGGAACAAATGTCGCCCGTGATTTTGTGGAACTGCCTTCGCAGGTATTGGAGCATTGGGCTTTTCAGCCGGAAGTCTTGAGTGTATATGCCAAACATTACCGGACAGGCGAGGTAATACCGGAACATTTGGTGAAGCGCATGCAACAGGCGTCTCGTTTCAATCAAGGTTTTATGACATCCGAACTGGTTGCGGCGGCTTTGCTGGACATGGATTGGCATACGGTTACGCAAACGCAGGATTTTGATGTACGCGCTTTTGAGAAAAATTCACTGGACAGGATCGGCCTGATACCGGAGATTATTGTCCGCTACAGAAGTCCGTATTTTTCGCATATCTTCAAAGGCGGTTATTCGGCCGGCTATTACAGTTATATCTGGTCGGAAGTGCTGGATGCCGATGCTTTCCACCGGTTTGAAGAAAAAGGAATCTTTGATCCGGAAACGGCAAAATCTTTCCGTGACAATATATTGTCTAAAGGCGACAGCGAAGATCCGGCGGTATTGTACAGGCAATTTGGCGGAGCAGATCCGAATGGCGCTTATCTGTTGAAGAACAGGGGATTTAAATGATTGAAATAAGATCTTTAACAAAGCGCTATGCCAACACAATCGCCTTAAATAATGTGACTTTCACCATTCCACGAGGCGCTATCTTCGGCTTCCTCGGCCCCAACGGCGCCGGCAAAACTACATTGATTCGCATCCTGACCGGAATTGTGGTCTCCGATTCAGGTCAGGTGCTGATAAACAGTCAGCCGTTAAACAGGCTGAGCATGAAAAAAATCGGTTATCTGCCGGAAGAACGGGGCTTGTATAAAAAGATGAAAGTCGGCGAACAGGCAGTTTATTTAGCCGTTTTGAAAGGTCTTTCCCGTCGGGAGGCAGAGAGAAGGCTCAAACACTGGTTTCGGAAACTGGATATTTCCGACTGGTGGGATAAAAAAGTGGAAAGCCTCTCGAAAGGGATGCAACAAAAAATACAGTTTATCATTTCGGCGATTCATCAGCCGGAAGTATTGATTCTGGATGAGCCGTTTTCGGGTTTGGATCCGATCAACCGGGAAGTGCTGGGCAACGAGATTCTGGAATTGAATCAATCCGGAATGACGATCATACTTTCTACTCATGACATGAATTCGGTAGAGCAGTTTTGCCGTCAGGTTGTGTTAATTGATAAAGGCAATGTGCTGCTATCCGGCAAAGTAAATGAAATCAAACAGGCGAGAAAGTCATTGTTGTATGAATTTTGTTTCAAACAGCATGATGCACTGTTCGCCAGTCATTGCAACCGGCTGGGCGCAAAGATTGTTTCCGCAGATAAGAATGATGCCGGTTTTTGCGTCAAAGTGCAATTCCAGCACGAACAGGAAGCCGAATCCGTATTGATCGATGTATTGGGACAGATTGGCTTAACTTCTTTCCGGGAAATTCTTCCCTCCATGCACGATATTTTTGTCGCATCCATCGTCGGCAACAAAATACAAGCTTTATGAACGAACTGTTTCATGTAATACAACGCGAATATCGGACAAGAATACGAATGAAGTCGTTTATCGTCATCACTTTACTGACGCCTCTGCTCCTGTCGTTCCTGTTTACATTACCGACGCATTTTGCCAGACAACACGAAGATTATCAGCCTACAAGCGCCGTATCCATTGAAAGGAAAGCCCTCGAAGAAGCCCCTGAAAAAACGCAATTGCCGAATAATCAGTTTCAACATTTCCTGTGTATGGCTTTAGGCACAGGCATTTATTTGTGTATATTCCTGTTCAGTTCCCAAGTCATGCGTGGAGTGTTGGAGGAGAAATCGAACCGGATCGTGGAACTCATCATTACTTCGATTAGCCCGGTCAGGTTTATGACGGGAAAGATCATTGGCATTGCGCTGTTGGGATTAACGCAAATCGCTTGCTGGCTGCTCGTCATGTATGGGGTTACTTATTGCTTGTCTGGCGATTCGGCGACAGGTTTGATCGGCGGTTTTATGGATCGGATCGATTTCAGGGTCATCATTCCGGCATTTTTATTTTTCTTTATTGGAGGTTATTTGCTGTATTCGTCTGTATTTGCCGCCATTGCCGCTGCCGCTAATCATAACGACGATATACAACAGGTGACACTGATTGTTACCATTCCGCTCATATTGTCGGTCATCGTTTTATCCAGTGCGATTAACACTCCGGACAGTTCGCTGGTATATTGGTTTTCCATTATTCCGTTCACTTCTCCGGTTGTCATGATGGGGCGGATGGCCTATGGCGTTCCGTTTCAGGATGTTTTGCTGTCGATATTGCTGCTGGCAGCGACGGTTGTCCTGATGATATGGATTTCGGGAAAAGTATATCGAATGGCAATTCTATATACCGGAAAAAAGGTGTCGATGAAAGAAATCATCTCCTGGATAAGCAACGCAAGTTGATGTTTTTCGTATTTATTCTATTGATATATAAGCCTTAACGGGCTATTCTTATCCCGGAATCCGGTTTTTGGTGTTCTGAACTCCGATTTTGATGCTCCGAACTTCGATTTCGGAGTTCCGAACTCCGATTTCGAGGTTTTGAACTCCAATTTCGGAGTTCTGAACTCCGATTTCGATGTTTTGAACTCCAATTTCGGAGTTCCGAACTCCGGTTTCGATGCTCGAAACCCGGAAATCGAAGTTTTAAACTCCGGTTTCCGGGTTTTGAGCGGCGAGCACAGGGTTTCGAGCTGCCTAATCGCCATTTTCCGCTTCGGTTTCGCCGCATTTATGCCGCGTGCCGGAGAAACGTTTCCGCAATTCCTCGTAAATGGCCTTGGCACCGGAGATGAGGGTACTGCTTAGTTAGAAATAGAGATACAGCTAACCAAACTGACCGATTTGCATTTTACCAATGATATATCCTACGATAGCACACCCAAAACCAGCCGCCAGAGCAACACAGAATCCGACAACAGCATTGAACAGTATATGAAATTCTCATTTATAAACATCGCTTCCACCGGAACTGTGGATGTCTGCATTTCTGCATGTTAATTTCCGGATATCAACATCCGAACCGCCTGAGGCCGATACCGAAATATCGTTTGCTTTTCCGCTCAGATTTATATCGGCTCCTCCCGATACTTTTGCTTTCAGGTTTCCCGAAAGTTTTACATGGAGATCCAGGTCGCTTCCTCCGCTTGCCGACAAGTTACATTCGACGGTTTGCAGGTTCTTTATATTGCAGTCGGCTCCTCCCGATGCGGAGATATTGGTATTTCCGGCGACAGTCAGGTTTGTTATGTCTGCATCGGCTCCTCCCGATATGGATATGCTGACGTTTCCGGCGACAGTCAGATTCGTTATTTTGGTATCGGATCCTCCCGATGCGTTTAGTTGAAATGAGTTATCACATTTTAACTTGTCTGCATAAAAATCAGAGCATCCGGATATGCTTACCTTGTCGAGTGTGGGAGCGGAAACATGCACTTTCAGTAATTTTTTTCCCCATAGATTCCAAATGGATGTTTTTATCCCGCCTTCCATTTTGAGGACAAGTGTCTCGTTTTCTACTTTCGTAATAATTTTACCGATGTAATCTTCATTAGCTTCTACCACAATGCTGTACGAATCATTTTTTGTGTAGTAAACATCAATACAGCTTCCCGCGCTTATCTTACTGAAAGGTTCCGTTTTACGGTTTTCCTTAACCACTGTTCCGGCAATGCAAGCCGTTGTGCAAAAGAATGTCGTGCAAATCACTGCCAATGACATCAATACTTTTTTCATGTAACTGATTTTTTAACTGTTTATAATAATGAATAACTTTCTTACTCAGCCTAATTTACTGATTTTACGCAACCTGTCTTCATCAATAATCTTAATTTTCCGTCCGTCCAACGCAATAATTCTTTCCGAAACAAAAGTAGAAAGCGTACGAATCGTATTGGAAGTGGTCATATTAGAGAGATTGGCCAGATCGCCGCGCGCCAGATAAATATTGATGGTGGCGCCGTCTGCTTCCAAACCGTAACTGTCGAGCAAAAACAGGAGAGACTCCGCCAGGCGTCCCCGCACATGTTTTTGAGTGAGGTTGACGGTACGTTCGTCGGCAATGCCTAAATCAATGGACAACTGTTTGATAAAGAAAAATGCTAATTTGTGGTTATTTTCCAACAACTGCGATACAATTTTCATCGGAATCAAGCAAACAGTAGAACTCTCAAAAGCAGAAGCTCCCGTCAGGTATTCTTCTCCGGCGAAATAAGCCCGGTAGCCAAAATATTGTACCGGCTTAATCATCCGGATAATCTGATTTCTGCCGCCTACGCCTTCCCTGAAGATTTTCACCTTCCCTTTTAGCAGACACATCATATCCATTGGAACATCACCTTCACAATAAATCATCTCATTCTTCTTGAAATGCTGTATTGTTGCACTTTTTCTCAGCACTTCACGTTCCTGATTGTCAAGGATTCTCCAAACGCCTACTAAGCTGTATGATAAATCAAATTCCTGTTGTTGATTGTTGGCCATATATGTTATAAAACCATGTTATGCAGCACAAAAGTATTAAATTATTTCAAGAAAAGTACAAAACTGTGCAAAAAAAAATCAATAATAGCCTAAAAAATGCTTTCTTTCTCATATTTTTTTGTAGTTTTGAACTTGAATTAATAGATTATCGTAGTCGATGCTAAATATATTTACGACAAAAAATACTCAATACTTTCTGTTTGGTTTATTACTGCTGATTCACACAGTATTGTCGCACGCAAAAGCGGAAGAATCTCCTATAACTACCGACAGTATCGTAAGCCATGTAACAACAATGGCCAAGGCATACGAGTGGTATATCCAGCGTTATGATGCGAAAACGTACATCAAAGGTACCATGGAAACGCCGAAAAGGAATATACTCCTGCAATATGCTCCCAATATTTTCACATTCGACAAAAAAGGCAGACAAAGCATCGTTGAAGCGTTGGTCGACGTCCATTATGAAGCTCCCAACCGCTATATACAGAACATCACGGCTATCACCGGTACGAGAGCGAATCCGGATTATATATACGAACATGTGTTGCAATTTCTAAGTGTCAATATCTATAATACCCTATCGTTCAACGATGAAATATTGATGCCTTTCGTTCCCGAATCGTCCGATTATTATCTTTATGATTACGACGGGACATTAGATACCTTGAATATTCGCTTGCATAAAATCCGGATTGAACCAAAATATGAAAGTCCCAAGGTAATTTCCGGCGTTGTTTATGTACTCGACGGTTATTGGTCTATCGCCTATCTGAAGGCTAAGGGAGCAACCAATTTTGCCAATTTCGAACTGAACATGGAGATGGGTGTTTCCACAGAAGACTTTCTATTGCCGAAAAAAATAGATTTGCTGTTGGAAATAAATATCCTGGGGAATCATCTAATCAATCGTTATACCTCGGTTCATGAATATGAATCGATTGTAAAATATGAGAACCAAGCAGTTCTCCCCAAACAGCCATACGACCTGAGCGCCTATTTCAGCGTGCATACCGATACTGTTCCTGTCATCAAAGATTCTTTGTTCTGGATCAAAAACAGGCCGATAGCCTTGACGCCGGAAGATATTGCCATCTACCGGCAGGGAAAAGATGCGCTGGAATCTCCGTTTCAGAAAAAAAATTCCTGGCAATTTACCCGTCTGCTAACAAATCCGCGGCGGTTTCGCTATCGGGAAACAAACTTTCGCTATTCGGGGTTTCTGAATCCGTTGAAGTTAGGATATTCGGCGACCAATGGACTGTCTTATACGCAACAATTAAATTTAGAACATTCGTTGAAAAACGGTCACTTGTTAGGTTTTTATCCGGATATTGGATATGTGTTTAAATCGAAAGAATTTTTTTTCAGCCTGCCGCTTCGATGGTCGTATGCGCCTGAGAGATTCGGCGCTTTTGCGTTAAATATCGGAAATGGAAACCAGGGACTGAATATCCGTGACATTGAAAAAGTGAACGAACATTTGAAAGATTCTGCCTTTAAGTTTGAGGATTTTAACCTTTCCTATTACAAACATTATCGTCTGGAAGTCAGTAACCGGATCGAATTAAGCAATGGTCTATTGTGCGATTTAGCAGTAACGTATCATCACCGGAAACCGGTCGCCAGCAACAGCTTGCCGGCAGACGTTACGGAAGAGCTGGAACTGGAAACGTACCGCAGTTTTGTTCCTTACATTGCTCTGATCTGGACGCCGGGGCAGTATTACCGGATGAACAGACAGCAAAAGATTTATGTAAAATCAGCCTGGCCTACTTTCTCCGTGAAATACGCCAGAGGCATCAAGAACGTGGGGAGCAGCGATAGTGATTTCGAACGCTATGAAATGGATATTCAACAGCGAATTTCTTTGAAAAAACTGGTATCCATACAGTATTATGCCGGCGCTGGAATTTTCAGTAACACGAGATCTATCAACTTTGTTGAATTTAACAATTTCACGAAAAGGAATTTCCCGGAATCCTGGGATGACAAGATCGGCGGCGTATTTCACCTGCTGAACGATTATTGGTATTTTGCTTCCAATACTTATTGGCAGGCGCACGTGATGTATGAATCTCCGTTCATCCTGTTGGGCAAGATAAAGAAAATGTCCAGATACGTGATTTCCGAGCGTTTGTATGCCAGCCAGTTATATCTTCCCAAGATATTGCCTTCATATACAGAATTAGGTTACGGCATTGGAAATGTATTGTTTAACGTTGGCGTATTCGTCAATATGGAGCGGCTGGAATTTAAGCGGGTGGGGCTTAAATTTGCGTTTGAGATATGAATGATGCATGGCATAATCTACGCCTAATTTTTGCCACACTTCCAATGTCCGTCAAAACCAGGTTCGTCAATCTGAAATACTGAAAGTACGTGTTCATCCGACATACTTATTCCCTAAAATAAACCCGTTTCACCCGTGGTGAGATGGAAGTGAGTATTTCGTAGGGGATGGTGTCTAATTTTTCGGCAATCGACGTTACCGGAATTTCTTTGCCGAAAATGACAACGGCATCACCTTCCTGCGCTGTAGTGTCAGTGACGTCAATCAAGGTAACATCCATCGAAATGTTTCCGAGAATAGGGCAGCGTACGCCCTGTACGGAAAATGCACCAACGCCATTACTTAGATGCCTGTCCAATCCGTCGGCGTATCCGATGGGAACACAGGCAATGCGTGAATCCCGTTGCAGGACGCCTTTCCGGTTATAGCCAACGGTTTCTCCGGTTTTCGATGTCCGAATTTGCAGGATTGTACTTCGTAGCGTGGCCACCGATTGCAATGATTGTCCCGGAACGATAGAAATTCCGTACAATCCGATACCAAGCCGTACCATGTCCATTTGATATTGCGGAAATCGTTCTATTCCGGCAGAATTGAGGATATGTCTGAGTACCGGATAGGATAACGCCTGTGTGATTTTTCCGGCAACAGCATTGAAGATATCTATTTGTTGCACGGTATAATCGTCCAAGTCTTCCTCATCACTTCCAACCAGATGGGAGAAGACGGAACGCACTTTAATGCTTTTTTGCGCTTTCAGGCAAAGGATTAATTCATCCGCATCTTCCGGAGAAAAACCTAATCGGTGCATGCCTGTGTCCAACTTGATGTGAACGGGATAAGATGTAATGCCTCTCCGCTCGGCTTCCCGGACAAAAGCGTACAAGAGGCGGAAATTGTAAATCTCAGGTTCTAAATTATGCTGGAACAGCGCATTAAAACTGTTCATCTCCGGATTCATCACGATAATAGGAGTCGAAATTCCCTGGTTGCGAAGTTCGGCGCCCTCATCGGCCACGGCCACGGCCAAGTAATCGCAACGCTGGCTTTGGAGCGTCTTTGCCAGTTCATACGAACCAATGCCGTATCCAAAGGCTTTTATCATACAAACGATTTTGGTTGACGGGTACAATTTCGACCGGAAATAATTAAAGTTATAAACAATCGCATCCAAGTTGACCTCCAAAATTGTTTCGTGCACTTTGGCCTCCAATTGTGCGGAAATTTTTTCAAACTGGAACGTCCGTGAGCCTTTGAGCAAAATAATTTCACTCGAAAAATATGTCGAAATGTCGATGGATTGGAGAAAATCGGTCGTCGACGGATAGAATGTTTTTTCCAACGCAAACAAACCTGCATGTTCTGTCAGACTTTTTCCAATACCAATCATCCGTTGTACTCCTTTTTGTTCGACTAATGCAGCTATTTTTCCGTACAGCACCGAAGGTTGCATCCCCGACTGGAGAATGTCGGACAATATCAGCGTCATTTTCAAACCGGTCAACGAGCGGCGAGTCAACATAAAATCCAATGCAATTTCCAGGGAATGAATGTCCGAATTGTAAGTATCATTAATCAGGATGCAGTTATTCATTCCCGTCTTGACGTCCAGACGCATGGCAACCGCTTCCAACAAGCGGAATTTCTCCTGCATCTCACCCGCCGACAGGGTTTGCAGGTAAAGCGCCGTTGCCAGGCAATGTATGGCGTTCTCTATCGAAGCATCATCGTTAAAAGGTATGGTGATGCATGCGTTTTCTCCTTTAAAAACATAGTAAAGCTGTGTTTCCTGCCCTTTTTTTTCTATCCGGGAAACAAATAAAAATGCCTGCGGATCCGATTTCGACCAGGCATATAATCTTTCCGAAGGGAATCCGGAGGCGGTAATACAGGATGTCAAGGAAACATCATCTCCATTATAAATCAGAGATTTACAGTCCTTAAACAAGCCCAACTTCTCCTGTGTTTTCTGTTCTACGGAAGAAAAATATTCCTGATGGGCATCCCCGATATTTGTCAATATCCCGATCGAAGGTTTGATGATATTCGTCAAGCGATTCATTTCTTCCGGCTGAGAAATGCCAGCCTCAAAAATGCCTAACTCTGTATCATTTTCCAACTGCCAAACCGAAAGCGGAACGCCTATCTGAGAATTATAACTCCTCGGCGAACGGACAATATTATATTTCCCATTCAATAATTGGTATAGCCATTCTTTGACAACTGTCTTCCCGTTGCTGCCCGTGATTCCGATGATCGGTATCTTGAAATGTGCCCGGTGATAAGCCGCCAACTGTTGCAATGCCGCCTGTGTGTCGGGAACGAGGAGGAAATTACAATCCTTCAAGCGGTCAAATTCCGGAAAATATTGTTGAATGACGAAATTATAGACTCCACGTGCAGCCAGTTCGGCAATGTATTTATGTCCGTCATTATGCCTGGTTTTCAAAGCAAAAAAAAGTGTGACGGCGCCCTCCGATAAACTACGGCTGTCTGTCAGCAGCAAAGAAACTTCGGCGTCCCGGCAAACAGGGCTTGATGAAGCAATAATATTACGGATGTCTCGTATTGAATATTTCATTATTCGTTAAAAAAAGAGATATGAAAGGACAAATTTACATGAATTTTTTTAGATGAACACAAATTCACTTGATTTATACGGTACGCGACGCAGTATTTAACTAACTTTGTGCTTGAATCAATAAAAATATCAGTATGACATTCAAAGAATGGATGAATTTTGGAGTTTTGTCCAAAACAAATCCAATCAACGCTGTACTTGGTACGCCATAGAAAGAAAAAGCGGTTGTATATTGGCTTGGCACAACGGCAAAAGACAGGATAAAGATTTCCTGATACTTTGGAAACTGCTTGAGAGATTTCCAACTTCTCTTTATCACACCGATAACTGGAGTTCTTATTCCAAATATATACCGCCCAAAAAACATCGAATCGGAAAGGATAGAACATGGAAAATAGAAAGAAAGAATCTAAATTTCAGAACGCATATCAAACGATTAAATCGTAAAACAATCTGTTTCTCGAAAGATGAACTCATACATGATAATGTCATTGGAATGTACATTGAAAGATTTTTCATCTCACAATTTTAAACCGTACGAAGTATAACCGGTGCAAGCAGAGTTTTAACTTTTAGCTCTCAAAAGGAATTTCCAGTTGCCGTTTGTCCGGGAGCAAGGTAAAAGTCATCCTGTGATAAGGCGTTACGCCATATTGCATGATGCCGGCACGATGAGCTGGAGTAGGATAACCTTTATTTCTGTCCCAAGCATAGCGGTCAAATTCCCGGTGTAATTGCATCATGTAATCATCGCGGTATGTCTTTGCCAGAACAGAAGCAGCGGCTATCGACAAATATTTTCCGTCACCTTTTACAATGCAAGTGTGCGGAATGTTGGGATAAGGCTTGAAACGATTGCCGTCTATCAATAAATGCTCCGGGATAACGGTCAACTGAGCAATCGCCCGGTGCATCGCCAGCAAAGAAGCATTCAGGATATTTATCCTGTCAATTTCTGCGGGAGATGCTATACCAAGCGCCCATGCCAGCGCTTCTTTTTTTATGATTTCCCGCAAACGATATCGCTGAACATCAGAGAGTTGTTTGGAATCATTTAATTCTTCGCAACTGAAATCTTTCGGAAGCACTACCGAAGCTGCAAATACAGCGCCGGCAAGGCAACCGCGACCGGCCTCATCACATCCGGCTTCAATCAATTCTTTATGTAAATAGGAAGCTAACATCCGTTTGTTTACAATTTACTGTTTTATGTAGTGTATCGGCAGACAAAAGTACGATAAAAGTAATAAATACAAAATATTCTCTAATGCACCTACATATATTAAATTTTTTGCATTACTTTTGTACGAAACTTTTATGACTAAAATTTAAGAGAAACATAACACAATAATTACTATTTTTTAACAGTTTGGAGAAGTTATTTAATCTTATTAGTCGACTTTTTATGGCGTACATGGACAAACAATTTGTAATCACTGGACTAAAAATACTGGGAATCGCCTTTCTATTGGGAGCTTATAGTTGCAGCAAAAGTGAATATAGCCCTGATAATCCTCATTTTCCGATGCCCGACCCGAAGGGAACGATAACAGCAACCATCTCCGGAAGTAAAAAAATAAACGTGGGCAATTATGGTTTCATACGGTGGGCGAACTCAAATAACTTTTATCTATACGCTCAGGATCTTCACGATGTTTCTATTTGTGATTTAGGAGAAATGCATGGCCTTGGCAACATTACGAACATTCCTTCAACGGGTTTTAGCGCCCCCACCCACCAGATAGAAACTTTGCATAGCTGCGAGGCCGGACATGGTTATATTGTCAAATTTGAATCCGACGGACATATCGTTTTCTTTCGATTCCACATAGAAAAGCCTCTCATAAGTCCGAAAAACATCACAGAAACAACAATACGCTATCAGTACCCATTTGAGCCGACCACCCTCAAACTTTCTGCTACTCAACAGTCATTTCCTATGGAAGGAGGAAATTCTCAGATCATAGAAATTACAACAGATGCCTCGGAATGGAGCTACTCATCTCAAAATCAGGCAAACAGCAACTGGGTGACTATAATCAAAAAACAGCAAACGCTTTCGCTTTCGGTTGAACCCAATCCATTCATTTCCACACGAAATTTTTACATAAAAATTCGGGCGAATGAAAAAACGGCCTATTTCAAAGTAAGCCAGGCAGGTATCACAGCAACGTCTCCTCCTTACGCCGTTGGAGATGCTTACATGGAAAATGGAATAACGGGTATGGTTTACAAAGTCTCCCACAACGGTAAACACGGGATGATTGTGTCTTTAGATGAAACAGAATTGGCTTGGGGTATTATGGCCGATAATGTCACCTACAAATGTACCGATGAGAATAATGGTCTGAACAATATGAAAAAAATAAAAGAACAGGCCAACTGGGAAAAAAATTTCCCGGCTTTCAAATGGTGTAACGATAAAAATCCCAGATCGGCTTACGGTGGTTGGCATCTGCCGGCTACTAACGAACTGAAGGATCTCTACACAGCCTATTGCAGGATAAATCTGCCTCAGAAGAAAAAATCAAAAGCAACTGTCGAGCATAAGAAATCGCGTGATCTGTTTAATTACTGCCTGGAACAAAACGGCGGCGTTAGACTTAGTGAAAGTGCCGATTATTGGACTTCCACAGAATACAGCTATTATAACCATTACAATTATCTTCGCTGCTATTATGCCAAGGCACTGAACTTCTATAAGGGAAGCCATTCCCATTACAACCGCTTTACCAAACACAATGTACGCGCAGTCATTGCATTTTAGATAGTTGCGCAGTTTAAAATTGTGAAATGAAAATAGTGTAAAGTTAATTCTATTTTGACGTCATTGCGAAGGTGAAACCTGAAGCAATCCAGCATATTGCTTTTAGCTGAATTGCTTCAGGTTTCACTTTCGCAATGACGAGCCTAGATTTCACGCTTAACTTGATGACATTGCTCTCCAGACTACGCCGAGCAAGAACAAGCAGTCTATTTGACAAATAATTTCCTGACTGTCTGTGATTTCTCCGAAACAACTTTCACTGCAACCATCCGCTCCTCTCCAGGGATGGGCAGGACGCAGGACGTTTCCGCTGCCATGCCCGGCGTCCCTGCCGTATGCTGCAGGAGCAGCCGACCTTGAGAGTCAAACAGCGAGACGCTGAGCAATGGATCACTCAAATCACTTTTCACATATAAAACACTGTTCTCCTGATAAATCAGGATGCCATGAGCGGTGGTTTCGTCATTGATGCCTGTATTTGTGCCAAGTATGCGGATATAGAAGCGGTCGATGATATCGCCCGTTGTGTTG
>JAISFI010000190.1 GCA_031263685.1 Dysgonamonadaceae bacterium
TTTCCCATGTCCCTGTATTATCTTTATTCAAGGATAATAAAAAAATTTCCCTTATACCGGCTTCATCAGATATATAGTTTCCGGTTATATTTTCTTTTGGTATGTCCTCGTCCTTCTCGCACCCTGCAAACACCAGCGGCAATGCCAGCAACGCCGCAAACAATAATACTTTTTTCATAATCTACAAATTTTTAATTTAATACTGAATTCGGGGGCAAAGATAGTAAAAATAGTGATAAGTGATAAATGGTTAATGACAACAATGAGCAAATGTGCTGATACGATGATGTGCTGATGAATTAAAAATTAAGAATTAATAATTAAGAGAAGCCGATTTCCCCTTTTAATTTTTAATTATTAATTATTAATTGACTCGTAACTCGTTTACTTGTAACTTGTAACTTAAAAGAATGGTTAATGACAAATCGTCTATACTCACAGCCAGATAATTGCAATAATTTTATACTTACATTGAGAGTGTATTCAAAATAATGATTATCTTTGCCGAAAATACACTTATGTCATAATGATTTCTTGATATGAAGCAACTTATTTTAAATGCGCTCAAAGCGAAATTTGTCTTTGTGGTCGATAATTCCCGAAAGCGTTACATTGGTGCCTTCGACATTGATGCGTCCGCTCATGCAGTTTTTGAGCGTTTCGGGCTGCTCGAATATTTCTTTCAGCATGAAATGAGGGTATCCGCCTCGTTCCAACTGGCTGAGATTCATTTCCAATTCCTTTATTTCGGGCGTTTTCTCTACGTTCAGGAGCGTAACGATTTTCGGCTCTTCGTCGCGATTGATGATAACAATTTCTTCATCGTCGAGGTAAATGACTTTTTGCGTATATTCCACAATCGGAGAAGCATCCGAAGCCAAGAAAAATTCTCCTGCGCCAACGCCTACCACTAATGGACTGCTTTTCCGGGCGGCAATTATCCGGTCGGGGTTGTTCTTTTCGATGACGGCGATGGCATACGCGCCGACCACCTGATTGAGCGCTAATTGTACAGCTGTAAACAAATCGCATTTGTTCAGTTGCTTGATGTATTCGATCAGTTGCACCAGTACTTCGGTATCGGTGCTGCTTTGGAAAGTAAAGCCCTGTTTTTGAAGTTCGACTTTCAGAACGGCGTAGTTTTCGATGATTCCGTTGTGTATCAATGCCAGCGATTCGGTTTCCGAGCAATGCGGATGTGCATTGATGTTACTCGGTTCGCCATGAGTAGCCCAGCGAGTGTGCGCAATACCAATGGTGCCGCTCACATCCTTGTCATTTACAAACTCTTCTAATTGTTGAACCTTGCCTTTTGCCTTGAAAACGGAAAGTTTACCGTCTTCGTTAATCGTTGCGACGCCGGCGCTGTCGTAACCTCTATATTCCAATCGATGTAAGCCTTTTATCAAAATAGGATAAGCCTCGCGAAAGCCTACATAACCAACAATTCCACACATACTAATATTATTTAATTGCGCAAAGATAATAGAAAATAATGATTAATCGAGAATGGTCGGTTAATAAAAAAATAGCGATAATTTACGCGATTATTTTTCAGGGCAAACGCATGAAAAAATTAAAACGCACAAATATAGGCGTTTACTGTGAATAACCCCTTGCAAATGAAGCGAAGCGGAATGTAGCTGGGGGTATGCGTCATAACAAACAGCGCCTGATCCGGTAAGGTCGGACATTCCCCTGCGGTGAAAAGGTGGCGCGAAGCAGCGGGGTTGAAATCGTAGGAGCAGCGTTTGCCTGTCTTCTATTCAGGGCAAGCTGACCTCGCCCTGTAGGAGCAAGAAGTGCCGGTTAGTAGTTTGCAGATTCTTTCATGCGTTTGCCCCGGATTATTTTTGTCGAAAGTTGAATTTTATTCATTATGCCGTCTGTCCTTCCTCCGGCATGTCAAACCGTTCGGGGTGGCGGGCGACGGTTCCTTTATAGTGGCTGATGATTTCCGGTATATCTCGCTCAACATCTCCCGTCGGATAAAAAATCTTTTTGAAGTCAATGATTCTACTGCCGTAATCCAGTGCCACAACAACAATGGGAACATGAGCGGCTAAGGCGATGTAATAAAATCCTTGTTTCCATTTTTTTGTTCGTTTTCGCGTACCTTCGGGCGTTATTGCCAGATGAAACTTGCGTCGGCGGGTAAATTCGCCGACCAATAAATTGGTCATTGCATTTTTTTTGCTTCTGTCCACCGGTATGCCGCCGATAGTGCGAAAAAACAGATTCATCGGAAAAAAGAACCAGCTCTTTTTTATCAGGAAATAGGCTTTTCTGCCCAGCGAAAGATACACTAATTGTCCCCAAAACAAATCCCAGTTACTGGTATGAGGCGCCACGCAGATTACACATTTTACCAGATAATCGGCCGTTCCTTTGATTTCCCAACCAAAACTTTTCAGAATGAATGCAGCAATTTTCCTCACAATATTGAACGCCTTAAAAAAATGAACTGCAAAGATAGTGAAAATAGTTACGAGTTACAAGTTACGAGTAAACAAGTATGCGTCAAAGGCGCCGCCTGTTTCCGCTTCTGCAAAGATAACGAAAAATAATGGTTAATGGTCAATGATAAATGCAGGGCAGCTGTCTGCCTAAATAAGAACCTTTCCCCCTCTCATTAGAAAACGGGTATGAACAGCCGGAAAAACAAAGGGGCGTAAAATTTTACGCCCCTTTGTTTTCTATTTTCAATTCTCCATTCTCAATTACTTCACCATCGCCTTTTTATTGATGATACCGCCGTCTTCGTAAACGGTTTTTGTGATAACAAAACCTTTTGTGCCGGCCGGTACCGGTTTACCTGTCAGGTCGTAATAGCTGACGGATTGGATGGATTTGCCTGCGACCACCGGATTGAGGCCGGTGCCGGCAGTTATTTCCAGCGTGAATTTGTACGATATCTCGCTGGTGGGTTTGCTTGCTACTACATAAAACTCGTAACCGCCTGCCGCAACGTTGTCGGCAATACTCAACAATCCTGATGTCTGGTCAATAGATACGCCCGTGGGTATTGAAACTGCCTTTGCGCTACGGGTAACATCTGCGCCTTTAACGTTTTCGGAAAGCGCATAAGATGTATAGCCTGTAATCGACAAATCGACAGTTCCGCCCGTGCCTTCATCCAGCGCTTTTGAGGTGGGAAAATCCTCATTTTTCGGAGTAACAATCTCATCGACCGGAATTTCTACTGCGCCAACTGCACATGCAGGATTTTGACGTTCATTGCCCAGTTGGTCGGTCGTAATCCTGACAGTCAACAGATAGTCAACATTTCCTTTTGTTAATGCTACCGAACCGGTAGCCAACGGAATAGCGCCCAATACGGCGATATAGTTATTTATATC
>JAISFI010000226.1 GCA_031263685.1 Dysgonamonadaceae bacterium
GAAATTGTTAATGACTTTTTTGCAGAAACCAATAAAACTTTCGAAATACAAGGCGATGTTTTTTTCAGGCAATCCGATGGGACAAAAATAACATTGGAGCAATTGTCTGCCGGAGAAAAACAACTATTGATTATATTGACTAAAGTTTTGGTGCAGGATGAGAAACCGTTTGTTTTATTAATGGACGAGCCGGAAATATCATTGGATATAGATTGGCAAGGGAAACTAATCAGGAGTATCAGGAAGATTAATCCCAATTGTCAACTGTTTATCGCCACACACTCTCCGGGAATTTTCGGAGATGGCTGGAATGATAGATTAATATTTATGGAAGAATTACTTAAAAAATAATGTATGTCGGATAATTTCTACTATAAATGGGCTAATTGGTACAAAAATGAAATCTACCTTAAAAAAATAGATGCAGTTGTACATGTAGAAGGAAAAGACGATAAATTATTTTGGAAACAGGTGTTTGAACATGTTGGAGTAAAAGTCATCCTTCGTGATGGAACTGATAATCCGGATGATAAATCTTCGGGAAAATCGATTTGCTTGAAATATTTAAACTATTTGGATAAACGTTTTTTCATTTGTATTGATAGTGACTATGACTATATCTTGCAAAAACATCCTGAATATAATCCGCAAAATTTCGTATTGCAGACTTACACATACGCCGTTGAAAATCATTATTTGGCATCCGATAATAAAAGTCAACGTTTTCTAAAAAAATATTCCAACATCATATACAACGCGTTTTTGAACCATTTAAGAGATGGAGGTTCGACAAATACATTTTGTAATGAAATAGCACCTAATAATGCGACTGAGTTAGCACTGAATAAACTACAGGAATATCTTCAGGATAAATATTCGGAAGATTTACACAATCATTATTCAATATCGGGGCTTACTGCTGATAATACTTATCTGTTTATCAAAGCTAAACTATTAAAAAACAAGATGATGTGTGATAATAAATTATCTTATGAGCATTTTCCTATGAACAAAATATTTAAAGATATAGCTTACATACAAAAAATAAACGAACAGTAATGAATATGATCGCTATAACTATTATCCAGATAAATCTGCACCATCTGCCCGCCACCAGCTTAGCAATAGCTTTCCTGTCCTGTTTCCTCTTTTCCTGCAATCCTGCCGCAAAAAAGTCATTGCCGGAATCCTCTCTGCAACCTGCTGAGAAGGATATCCCCAACTTCAATGCCGACAGCGCCTGCCAATATACCCGGCAACAAGTGGATTTCGGGCCAAGAGTACCCAATACACCGGCGCACGTTGCCTGCGGAGATTATTTCGTCCGCACCTTAAAACGTTTCGGAGCGAATGTCACGGAACAAAAAGTCATCCTGCAGAACTATGCAGGCACCCGTCTGAATGCCCGCAACATCATCGCTTCCTATCAACCTGAAAACATCAACCGTATCCTGCTGTTTGCGCATTGGGATACCAGACCTTTTGCCGACCATGATCCCAATCCCGAAAACTGGAGAATTCCTATCGACGGAGCCAATGACGGAGCCGGCGGTTGCGGCGTCCTCCTCGAAATCGCCCGGCAACTGCAAATCAAACAGCCGGATATCGGCGTCGATTTGATTCTCTTCGATGCGGAAGACTGGGGCGCTCCGCTTTTTGAAAACAACATACCTCATCCTGAGAACAGCTATTGTTTAGGCTCCGCTTACTGGGCGACCAATCCGCATACACCCAACTACAACGCCCGGTACGGCATCCTGCTGGATATGGTTGGAGCGCCCGATGCAACGTTCTACAAAGAGCGTTACTCCATCCGCTACGCTTCCAGAATACTTAACAAGGTTTGGGAAACCGCTCAATCCGCCGGATTCGGACGGTATTTCATCCAGGCGGAAGGAGGGTTCATCGAAGACGATCACGTACAAGTGATCAAGCATCGCAATATCCCCTGTATAGACATCATACACTTAGACCCGGACGGTGATACCGGATTCGGGCACTACTGGCATACATTGCACGATTCTATGGACAACATAAGCAAAGAAACGCTGTATGCCGTAGGACAAACTTTATTACTCGTAATCTATAACGAAAAATAATATGCACAAATGATAATCAATGACATACAAGATGAAATCATCGAAGAGTTCGCCGTTTTCGACGACTGGATGGATAAATATGCCTATCTGATCGAACTCGGTAACAGTCTTTCTCCTTTGGATGAAAAGTACAAAACATCGAATAACCTGATAGAAGGCTGCCAAAGCCGGGTATGGCTGCAGGCCGATTATGTGGATGGCAACATCCTTTTTTCCGCAGAAAGCGATGCCCTCATTGTCAAAGGAATTGTATCCTTATTAATCAGGGTTTTTAGCAATCAAACGCCGGAAGATATTTTAGCGACCGACCTGTATTTTATCGAAAAGGTCGGACTCAGGGAACACCTTTCTCCTACCCGTTCAAACGGCTTGGTGTCGATGGTCAAGCAAATAAAACTCTACGCAATAGCGTTCAAAATGAAAAATAAAGATTAGCGAGGTACATACAGATTAAAATATTATTATTAATTTTGCCGCCAATTTCAATGATCAGACGGAACAGATCAAACTGAACACTAAACGATAATATATTTTTAATGTTTCTAAATACAACAGGATATTATATTCCGCAGACGAGAGTACCTAATGCGTATTTTTTAGAAGTCAACGGTCTCACGGATGAGTGGATATTCCAGCGTACCGGCATTAAAACCCGCTCGAAAGCTACGGAAGAAGAAACGATGGACAGGATGAGTATCGAAGCCGTCAGGCAGGCCATACCCCAACTGCCGTATTCCATCAAAGAGGTCGATTTAATTATTTTTGCTTCCTATACGCCAACGGATACGGTAGCGACAACGGCTCATATCATACAGCGAGAGTTCGAGATGGATCATGCGAAAGCGTTCCTGCTCTCCTCGGCTTGTTCTTCGGCCATCAATTCCATCGAGATTATTCAGGCTTTTATGGCAACGGGCAAAGCATCCAAAGCATTGCTTTTATCGGCCGACAGAAATTCTACCTATACTAACGAAAGCGACCCTAAAGCCGGACATCTCTGGGGAGATGCCGCTGTGGCTTTATTCTTCTCCAAAGAGCGTTACCGGCAGCAGGAAGCGCAAATAATCGATGTCGACACGCAAGGCCTCGGGCATGTAGGAAAAGGTCCCGGCGGCGTATATCTGAGACCTAAAACGGAAGGTATTCGAATGCCCGACGGTCGGGATGTTTTCATGCAGGCATGTACCTATATCGCCAAAAATACGGAAGATATGCTCGCTAAAAACGGATATACGATTGCCGATTTGAGTTATTTCATCAGTCATCAGGCAAACATGAGAATCGTTGCCAACGTAATGAAAGCGCTCAATCTGCCGGAAGAAAAAGTGCTTTGTAATATCGAGACTTTAGGGAATACTGGGTCTGTGAGTTCTCCGCTGGTATTAGCGCAGCATATCAATGATTTTCGCCCCGGCGACTTAGTTTGTCTTACTGTGTTTGGCGGTGGATATTCAAGTGGAGTTTGTCTGTTGAAGTTTTGAAAAAACTTTCTCCAGATATTTTGTTTTTCATTTTTTTGCATTACTTTTGCGCTCAAACTTTTTAAAAGTGAAAAGTGAAAAACTAAAAGTGAAAAGTTTTTTATGATGGTTGTGGAAATGAATAATATTAATTTACATTTATTTAACGGAAATTATTTGGAATTCCCGAATAATTTCGTAACACACAC
>JAISFI010000254.1 GCA_031263685.1 Dysgonamonadaceae bacterium
ACGCATCTGCTCCTTTCTCCATCCAGCTTTTTCCATTGCTGGAGTGATATGGCGATTTTTTATGTCTTCTTCTGATAGCTTCTTTTTATCTTCCATACTTTCCGTTATCTATCTTCCCATAATCTGTATTATCGGAAGTTAGGCAAAGGTAGTATTTATTTGATAAACAGGAAAATTTGGGGCTAAATCTTTTTTTGAGGTGCCGGAGAAAAATTACTCCCTTCGCCGGAAAAAAGTTATGCCCCCAAAAGCAACACCCCCGGCAGAGCAATTACTGCATTCCTTACTGCGTATTCATGTACCGCCGGGTTACCTGAGTTATTTCGATTTGTACGAAGTGGTTGAGAAAATAGAGTGTTACGAACTGATTCTCCATGAAAAAGCGGAGTTAATACCCGGAGTACTGGAAGGGAAAAACGCGGTATTAAAAACATTTGCCGCGCTGAACATTGTGGATTTTTATCCCGTGCCGCATCACACGAACTTTCCTTTCAAAAAAGCCGTCGAAAAAATCATAATAAAATACGGAGCGGAACTGAAATTATATCCTATCAGTAACAAACAGGCCAGACTCGTTGACGGAAATACGGTTGAGGTGAAAGAATAACTGTTTCGGAACCTGCAAAGTATCAAATGGAACTCATTTCCTGTAATATTTTCTCCAGATATATCACTCCGTCGGCAGGATTATTATAGTAAGACTCAATTTCATAAAAACCGTTTTTACGATATATATTTAATGCCTCTTTCATAGTATCCAGCGTATCGAGCCTCATTCTTTCATAATGTTTCAATTTAGCTTCCTCGATAATCATTTCGACCAGTTTTTTTGCTGTACCATTCCCCCTGTAACGGTCATTCACAAAAAGCCGTTTCATTTCACAGATACCGTTTTCAAGTTTCTTTATTCCAACACATCCAACAATCTCATTATTTTCTTTAGCAATAAGGAAAGTCCCTTCTGGTTCGCTGTATTTTTCGGGGAAAGTACTTAATTCATCATCAATGTTTTGGAACGACAAATCCTGACTCAACCATTGAATATAGGCAACAATCAACTGTTTTGCCCCTACAATTTCCTCATCCGTTTCCGGTTTTTTATATACTGTGTTTTTATCCATCGTTATCATCTCCGTTATGTTTTCTGCTATCATCTATAAATTCTGTCGCAAAGCTACGGACAATTTTTCAAACAGCAAGAGACTCCCCGTGTATTTTCAATATTTGCCAAATCCGGAAGTAAAAGTCCGCATCTGATTGACGAACGGCAAATGGCAAATGACAAATGTCGCCTGTTCTTTGGGATGCGGTACGATATATTTCACATAAGCAAAAATTATAATGCTTTGCCCGGATTTTTATCCCGCCTGTATGTAATTCACAAAAAATCATATACCTTTGCACAATTATTATATATTACATCTCCTAAAAAATGCGAATATGAAACACTTACAAAGCCCTTGCCTTTCGGTAATTAACCTGCTTGTATTGACCGTTTTCCTAAGTATTATTTCCATTGCTTTCTCTTCCTGTAATAGAAGAACTGCCAGAGAAATTGTCCCTCCCTCTACTTTTGCTCCTTACGTCAACGCCTACACAGGGGGGATGATTTCTGCCGAATCTACCATCCGGATAGCCTTGACACAAGCGTTGCCTTCCGTAGAAGTTAATACTGAAGTGAAAGACGATTTGTTCGATTTCAGTCCCGGCATCAAAGGCAAAGCTTACTGGATAGACAATAAAACCATTGAATTTGTACCGGAAGCCGGTCAGCTAAAGCAAGGCAAATTATATCGCGCCGCTTTCCGCCTGGATAAAATTATGGATGTTGACAAGTCTTTGCGCAAGTTCGAGTTTACCTTCAGGGTGGCCGCCAAAAATTTCATTGTCAACGTATTATCTACAACGATTAAATCAAGCTCTCCCAAGCTGGCAACGATCGATGGAGAAATTCGACTCAGCGACCCTGCCGATTTGGAAAAAATTAAAAAACTGCTACAAGTCAAAATATACGCCTCCCAAGAGCCTAATGTACAGATAGAAGCTACGGAAGATCCCACCCGCTACACTTTTTCCATCATCGACATTCAACGGGAAGATAAAGACCTGGAAGTCAAAATAACCGGAGTAGGAAAAGCGCTCGACATCAACAAAAAAACAGAAGCAAAGCTATCTGTCCCCGGACTGCTTCCTTTCAAACTCCTTTACGCTAAGACACTTGGCACAGAAAGAAATGCGATACAGGTAGCTTTCTCCGAGCCGCTTTCTCAGGAGTTCGACCTGAAAGGATTCATCCTTGTCAACGGACTTTCTTCCTATACATTTCAACAGGAAGATAACAAAGTAAATATCTTTTTTGAAGCCAGTTCAAAAACAGACTATACCGTTTCCGTCCATCCGGGAATAGCCAGCGAAACGGGATTAACATTGGAGCAAAGCGCCACCGTTTCCATGCACATTGATTCTTATAAACCTCAGATAAACATTCCGTTGAAAGGAAATATCCTGCCGGATTCCAAAAACCTCCTCTTGCCTTTCCGGGCAGTCAGCCTGTCGGCGGTCGATCTGCGAATCATCCGTATTTTTGAAAACAATGTACTCTCTTTCATGCAGGAAAACCATTTCGATTCGGCCAATGGATTGAGGCGTTTCGGTCGCTTAATCTACAAAAAGACACTTCGTTTGGATTCGGATCCCGAAAAAGACCTGCACACGTGGGAAGATTATTCCGTCGACCTGACGGATATTATCCACCAGGAACCTGGCGCCATTTACCGGGTAGAATTATCGTTCAAGCAGGATTATTCCGTCTATCCCTGCGGTAATAGCGAATATACGCAAGCGGTCTCCGCCTCGGACGGATTGACCGACGTCCTTTCCGGCGAACTGTCGGAAGACGATGCCGCCATCTGGGACAAACCGGAAACCTATTACTATGATAACGGCAACTATGACTGGGAGATCTATCGATGGGAAGACCGGGAAAATCCCTGCACCCCGTCTTACTACATGACATCTCATAGCAAAGCTTCTTACAACCTGTTGGCTTCCAATCTCGGACTGATTGTTAAAACCGGCGCCGACAACAAAATGTGGGTTGCGGTAAATAACCTGCTGGACACTAAGCCCGTCAAAGACGCCGACGTCCGCGCCTATAACTTCCAACTCCAAAGTATCGGTTCCGCAAAAACGGATGCCGACGGTTTTGCCGTTATCGACCTCACGGGCAAAGCCTTTGCCGTTGTTGTCCAATATGACAGACAGAAAACTTACCTGAAGGTTTCCGACGGACTGGAAAACTCCACGAGCCGCTTCGATACGGAAGGTAAAAAAATCAATAAAAACCTCAAAGGCTTTATCTATGGCGAACGTGGTGTTTGGCGACCGGGAGATACCCTCCACGTAAGTTTTATCCTGGAAGACAAACAGGGCAAAATCCCCGACAAACACCCGGTCACGATGGAACTGTACAACCCGCGGGGACAGTTCTACAGCAAACAAATATCCGCATCCGGACTCAACGGTTTTCATACTTTCCACATCTCCACGCAAGCGGAAGATCCCACCGGACTGTGGAATCTTTACATCAAAGTAGGAGGCGCTACCTTCCATAAAGCACTTCGCATAGAAGCCATCAAGCCTAACCGCCTGAAAATCGCACTGAACATTAACGGCGACAGAATAGACGCCGATAAAGGAACCGTTCCGGCAAAAATATCTTCCTCCTGGCTGACCGGAGCAACTGCCGGCAACCTGAAAACGACAGTCGAAATGTCACTCTCCAGCACCAATACCCAATTCAAAGGCTACGAACGTTACCAATTCAACAATCCCGCCAGCAATTTTTATTCGGGCGAAAACAAACTCTTTGAAGGCCGGTTAGACGCCGAAGGAAACGCCGCTTTCTCTTTCAAAACGCCGAAGGCGCACAATGCCCCCGGCATGTTGAACGCCAACATCATTTGCCGGGTGATGGAACCGGGCGGCGATGCAAGCATCTACACCCAAAACATCCCTTTCTCGCCTTTCAACAGCTATGTAGGAGTTAATCTCAACAACTCCAAAGAAAAATATATCGAAACCGATCAAGACCATCCGATAGATGTGGTCACGCTCTCGCCCGACGGCAAGCAGGTGAACCGCACGCTGCATTACAAAATCTATAAACTCAATTGGAGCTGGTGGTGGGAAAGTAAAAATGAATCGTTCGAATCGTACGTCAATAACACCTCAACCCAGCCCGTTTCTTCCGGAAACTTAACCACATCGGGAGGAAAAGCGACTTTCCATCTTCGCATCAATTATCCGGACTGGGGAAGATACTTGGTTTACGTGAAAGATTCGGAAAGCGGACATGCTTCGGGCGGCGTCGTTTACGTAGATTGGCCGAACTGGCGAGGCCGCTCATCCAAATCAGACCCCAGCGGCGTTACCATGCTGACATTCTCTACCGATAAAACTTCCTACGAAGTTGGCGAAGAGGTGACGGTCATTGTTCCGGCATCCGCCAACGGTCGGGCATTGATGGCGCTGGAAAATGGCTCTGCCGTCCTCAGTCGCCACTGGATTGAAGTCTCCAGCAGTGGAGATACCCAATACAAATTCAAGGTAACGGCAGATATGGCGCCGAATTTTTACCTCCATATCAGCCTCCTGCAACCGCATGAGCAGACCGTGAATGACCTGCCCATTCGTATGTACGGCATCGTTCCCGTATCCGTGACAAACAAGCAATTGGAACTCACGCCGCAAATTTCCATGCCGGATGTACTTCGTCCGGAAAAAACTTTTGAAGTCAAAATAAAGGAAAAAGACGGTAAACCGATGACTTACACGCTGGCTGTGGTCGACGATGGCTTACTGGATTTAACGAATTTCAAGACACCCAATCCACAGCAGGAATTTAATGCGCGGGAGGCTTTGGGCATCCGTACCTGGGATATGTACGACTGGGTAATTGGGGCTTTCGGCGGTAAATATACACCGCTGTTCAGCGTCGGTGGCGACGAGTCCGGAAAACCGGCGAATCAGAAGGCGAACCGATTCAAACCGGTGGTACGGTTTATCGGCCCCTTTGCTTTGAAAAGCGGCGAGAACACACACAAGATACAACTGCCTATGTATGTCGGCTCCGTCCGTGTCATGGTGGTTGCCGGACAAAACGGGGCTTACGGGAAGGCGGAGAAAACAGCGCCCGTGCGCAGTCCCCTGATGCTGCTTTCGACGCTGCCGCGCGTGGTGAGTACGGGAGAAGAAATCTTATTGCCGGTCAACATCTTCGCAATGGAAAAAGAAGTTAATCAAGTCACGGTAAAAGTAGAAACCTCCGGAAAACTGAAATTAACCGATGGTCATACGAAAACCCTGAAATTCTCCAAACCCGGCGATGCGATGGCCTTTTTCCCGCTACAGTCCAATGCTTCGACCGGTATGGAAACCGTCAGTATCACGGCAACCGGCAATGGGCTTACAGCTACGGAGAAGATAGAAATTGAGATCAGAAATCCCAATCCTTCTTCCGTGACGGTGCAGGATACCTTATTGGCCGCCGACAGCGAAACGCAATTCGATTATTCGCTGGGCGACCAGTCGGGCGAAAACTGGATGAAACTGGAAGTTTCCCGGATACCTTCCGTCGACATCAGCCGCCGGATTGATTTCTTGTACGATTATCCGCATTACTGTTCCGAACAGTTGACGTCGAGGGCTTTACCCTTGCTTTTCATTTCTCAATTCAAAGATATCGACAAGGAGGAGGAAGAAAAAATCAAAACCAACGTCAGAGAAGCCATCAAAAATCTTTACGGACGACAGATGAACAACGGCGGTTTCGTTTACTGGCCTGGCGATGCGAACGTCAACGAATGGATTACGTCTTACGCCGGAAACTTTCTGGTGGAAGCGCAGCGCAAAGGCTATGAAGTGAATCCGAATGTTTTGAAGAAATGGAAAGATTATCAGCGGAAAGCTGCCCAAAACTGGTCGCCCGACTATCAGGCGAAATCCCGCTACGCCTATCAGGCGTTCGACCTGCAACAGGCTTACAGACTTTACACCTTAGCCCTGGCCAATGCTCCTGAAGTGGGCGCCATGAACAGGATGAAGGAGATGAAGGAACTTTCTCTTTCCGCCAAATGGCGACTGGCTGCTGCTTATGCCATCAACGGAAAGACCAAGGCGGCCAACGAAGTTATCTGGAACTTGCAAACAACGGTCGAACCATATTCTCCAAACAACGCTACCTACGGGGATTACGGAAGAGATGAGGCGATGATACTGGAAACAATGGTTTTGACTGGCAATATGCAGGAAGCATTCCGTCAGGCGCAAAAGGTTTCCAAAAACTTGTCGCAGGAATCTTATTTCAGTACGCAATCTACCGCATTTTCTCTTGTCGCTATGGGACGGCTGGCCGAAAAGACGGAAAAAGGAATCATCGATTTTGAGTGGAGTATAAACGGCAAATCACAGCAAGCGGTTAAAACGGGTAACGCCGTATATCAAATCAGCCTTCCTGTGGATATACCGGCAGGAAATATTAACATTCGCAATACCGGTAAAGGAGATTTGTATGTCAATTTAGCGGTCAAAACCCGGCCGGTTATCGACCGGCAACCGGTTGTGTCCAACAACCTCAAACTGGATGTAACGTATGAAGATTTGTCCGGCAGCACTGTCTCTGTCAACAGCCTGAGACAGGGAATGGATTTCGTTGCCCGCGTGCGCGTTTCCAACATCAGCGGCACGACGGATTATACCGATTTGGCGTTGACGCATATTGTTCCTTCGGGCTGGGAAATTTTCAACGAACGAATGGCCAATCACGACAACCCCGCAACGCCGGTCGCAACCAACTATCTCTATCAGGATATTCGGGACGACCGTGTATTGACTTACTTCGACTTGGGAAGGGGTTTGTCCAAGACATTCAGGATCCGCTTGCAGGCTGCGTATGCCGGAAAGTTCATCCTGCCGGCAATATTGTGCGAAGCGATGTACGACACATCGGCTCAGGCGCGGACTGTCGCAGGAAATGTACAGGTAGTGAAATAAATATTTTTTACATTAAATACAATGAACTGATAGATTCATTGTTATAAACCCGGCGGATAGAATCGGCAAACATGTCGGCGATGGATATGATTTTCACTTTTTCGCTTTTCTTGGAATAAGGAATACTGTCTGTGAAAATGATTTCCGTCAAAGCCGACTGGTCTATTCTGATTGAAGCCGGATCGGACATCACGGCATGAGATGCGATAGCGCGGACGGAACTGGCTCCGGCTGCTTTCATTAAATCGGCAGCTTTGGTGATGGTTCCGGCGGTATCGACCATATCGTCCAATAGCAGAACGTCCATGCCTTCTACCTCTCCGATAACCTTCATTTCCGACACCTCGTTGGCTTTCTTGCGAAGCTTGTAGCAGATGACCATCGGAGCGTTCAGGTATTTGGAATAGGTGCTGGCGCGTTTCGTGCCACCTACATCCGGAGTGGCAATAACTAAATTCGGCAATTGCAAAGATTTTACATAATCCATGAAGATGGTCGAGGCATACAGGTGGTCGACTGGTACATTGAAAAAGCCTTGAATCTGGTCGGCGTGCAAATCCATTGTCATCAATCGGTTGATGCCTGCAACGCTCAGCATGTCGGCAATCAACTTGGCGCCGATCGATACGCGGGGTTTGTCTTTCCTGTCCTGGCGCGCCCATCCGAAATAGGGGATTACGGCGACGATAGATTTGGCAGAAGCCCGTTTGGCAGCGTCGATCATCAGTAACAACTCCATCAAATTGTCCGAACTCGGAAACGTAGACTGCACTAAAAACACCACATTTCCACGGATGGATTCTTCGTAGGAAACAGAAAATTCTCCATCGGCAAAATACTCGATTTTCATGTGACCTAACTCACAATCCAAACTGTTGCATATTTTATCTGCTAAATAGCGGGAATTAGTTCCCGAAAAAACCTGAAACGGAACATTCGTGTTGGGCATATCTTAACGTCTATTAAAAATTGGATGATATTAAAAATTTGACGGCAAAAGTAATAAAAAAGTTCCAATCATACAAATAGCGCCTCTCGGCGGGGGCGATTCAAATTGTTGCGCAACCCTGCGGGTTGTGGATGCAACAATTGCAAGAAAATCATCCGTAATCCGAAAAAATTCTTACCAAATATTTTGTGTTCCACTTTTTTGCATTACTTTTGCGCCAAACTTTTTAAAAGTGAAAAATTAAAAGTGAAAAGTGAAAAGTTTTTTTTATGATATTTGTGGAAATGAACAGTGTGAGTTTATATTTATTTAACAGAAATCATTTGGAGGTTCCGAATAATTTCGTAACACACACACACACACACACACACACAC
>JAISFI010000261.1 GCA_031263685.1 Dysgonamonadaceae bacterium
AACGAATATAATCCTGCTTTTCTTTTTTCTCTCGATCTCTATGATGGCTCAGGAAGAAAAAGGTTTTTCTGTTGCCGGCAGTGTCGTTGATTCTGTCGGTAAGCCGGTAGAATATGCAAATGTACGCATACTGTCGCCGAAAGATTCCTCGTATGTTAAAGGCGTGGTGGCGGATGTAAACGGGCTTTTTACCATCTCGCCCGTTTTACAGGGAGAATACATCCTGTCGGTAACACACCTCCTGTACAATCCTTATTACATGAATATTCAAGTATCGACAGACCGGCAATTGCCATCTATCCGTCTTTCCGAAAATACTAAAAGTTTGAGCGAAGTAACGATCACGGCCTCTTCCATCCAGTATCAAGCCGACCGCAGCATTGTTTCCCTCAAAGACAATCCGATTGTGAGAGGCAATACGGCAGCGCAAGTTTTGGAATATCTGCCGGGCATCTCAAAATATAACAACGCCCTGCAAATTTACGGAAGGAATGTTTCCCGTTTTTATATTGACAACAGACGTGTTCGCGACCAAAAAGAACTGGATGCTCTCATGGCTGAACAGATAGACAAAGTGGAAATTATATATACAACGGGAAGCGAACACAAGGCATCGGAAGATGGCGGAATTATCAGGATAAAATTAAAAAAACTGCCTGAAGGCGGATATTACGGACGACTTCCGGCAGTTTTACCTATAACCCGGAATATGGCTTTATGAGAGATAATCTCAACTCTTTTTTCAATTACCGGAAAAAAAATTTAAGCGTATATAATTATTTCAATTACGGAGATTCAAGATTTGTCACAGAAGAATCGGAAAAGAAAATATATTCCAACAGGATTATAGATCTATATACCCGCAATCAGGAAAACGGTCGTTTCGGAAGTGATAATTTAAGTCTTGTATACGATGTAACACCGAATCACAGCGTTGGAGTCGTCGTGGGAGCAAACATTGGGAAATTCAGTCCGGTCAGTAATTCCCATTCGAAGATGTGGGATATGAACAGCGAACTGCAGGAAACCGTCAATTCCATTGTAGCAACTCAATCGCAGTATGAACAGTACCAGACTGCGTTTAATTATCATTGGCAAAACGGTAAAGGTTCTACTTTCAAATTGATAGCCGATTATTTGCACAGAAAAGAAATAAGCGAGAATGATTATAAATACGTCTATGACAGGGAGCCTGTTACGCTTACAGAACAGGTGCGTTCCAACCGCGAACATCCGATGGATATGTTTGAAGCAGAAGCCGGATGTGAATTAAAACTGACTGACTCACATCAGCTTGGTTTCGGAGGAGATTTTTCCACACGTACCAGTAATCAGACCGTCAACTATCAAAATTTAACAGGTGAGTCGTGGATTCAGGACGAAAATTTGAGCGATCATTACAATCTATGGGGCACAAATTATGCCGCTTATGTTACATTCTCGTCAAAATTCGGGAATTTTCTCTATAAAGCTGGTCTTCGGGCACAACAAAACATTATCGCTTACGATTCGTATAAAGTAAACAGGAAGAATACCAAAACATACGAAAGTTTGTATCCAACGGTCAATATAACATATACGATTGATCAAAAACAGGGAACCAATCTGATATTCATCGCCCGGAGGAGTATGAATGACATCCCTTACAGCGCCATATCTCCGGTAGTTACCCGGTATAGTACCGGAGCGGCGAAGCCCCGAAATATTTTATCCGATGAGCGGATTCGATTTGATTCATACGACGGACATAAAAAAATTTCGGGGCTTCGCCGCTCTCCTTCGACGTTGCATATATACCCGATGTTAAAACGTTCGGGCTACCGAGATAAAATCCGTTCCGGATTGGCTAACGCCAAACGCTATCCGAATGAAATCCGTTCCGGATTCAGTTTAGTTTTTACTTCCCGTCATCGCACAACAACTTTGCTTTCATAAGCCTCCGTTCCGGAGTGAAGAACAAGCTGGTAAATACCGGAAGGCAATGCGCAGGAAAACATATTTCGTTGTACTTGCCGGTGAACAAGCAACCTGCCAGCCAAGTCGTAAATGTAAACAGAAGCTTCTTGAGGTATTTTATCAATATACAGAATATTGTTTTTACTGAAAATCGAGACAGACGAATCGAGTTGTTTAACAATTTTCCCACCGGTTTCCACTTTCTTTTCCGGAGCAAAAGCGCCACCATCGTCGTAAGCAATCGAATAAATTTGAATATGTGCAGAGCCGGACGGATCATTTTTTCCAACAATCAAACGAGGCGTATCAATGATCTTATTCAATGATAATGCACCGATACCTGCCATCAAACTGTTTCCGCCGGTAAACATCAGGTAGTAAGTTCCCGCGCTACCGGAACGGAAAGCCAATGCCTCTTCATATAAAACATTTTGCAAGACAGGCGAACAAATCTTACTCGCAATAATACCCGAAGCATTAGGAAGCGTGGAAACAGCCGCCGTAATACCGGCCTGCGAATTACTCCACCATTCGCCGAGAAAAGAGAAACGGTAATCCGTATGAGCTTCCAGTGTCACCGGAAAATAATAGTATGCGCCATAAAGCCCTGCTGCATCCCAGCGCACGGTCATCAGACGACCGGAATAGGCGCTTCCATCCAAAGTATGTCCCGAAGTCACATCCATATACCGGACGCCGCTATTTCCATTGGCTACATTCCAGGGCGCCGAAGCATACGTACAGTTCCAACCGTAAGCAGTCGGAGCGCCGCCGTTGTTTCCGGTTTCACCACCCCAGTCTGCAACCCTGTTCTCCGCATCGCATTGAGGCGATGAAGATTCGTTGCCGGCGACGTCCATATCTCCTATCCATTCCGCCAAACTTCTTCCGGTAATGTATTGCTCGTCACGAAAAGCATAAACCTTATCGCCATGAACAGCAAAGCGCCAGACATGCCTGTCCGTCTGATCCGAGGTCAAAACCTGTTCCAATGCCGTTACCGGCGCCGACCAGTAAACAGTATCCGTATCGATCGAAAAACGAAAACCGCTGCCATTACCGGCACGGGCGTCAATATCCAATCCGCGTCCCGGTATGTCGGTCGAGAAGACTTCAACATCGACCTCTACCGAATAATCACCGGACGGATCTATTGGAAAAGTCAAATAATCAGTTCCGGAAGCCAGATTGATGGTTTTCCCTTCCGACAAAGTCAAAGGCAATTCGGCTTTCTCCGGCAAATCCGGAGAATAGGGATAAGTATTGTCCTGATCATCTTGTCGGATGTTTTCCGCATAGAAAGCCGTAAGCGGTATCGGCGCCTTGACCGTACGCGCACTCGACCACAAGAGGTTAAGACCGGATTGAGCAGTTGCCTTTGCCTTCACCGTAACGGCATGCCTGTGAGAGGCTATCAATGGAATATTTGCAACAATTTCTTCCTGTCCCGGCGCCGTTTTTTGTAACAGCAGGGCGCCATCGACATAAATCTCGGCCGGTATGTCTGTATTCAGGTAAAGCGTGTATGATTCTCCGTACGAAGTTTCCAGTGTTCCCGACCATATAACGCTTTGCGTATTGGCAGGAATACCCGAAGTTGAAAGCGCAACATTTTCTCCGGAAGATATTTTGTTTTGAAACGCAGGATCCGAATAATATGTTGCCAACAGTCCGGAACCTGAAGGTTGCCGGGGATTATCGGTCAGATAGTCGATCACCACAACCTTCTTATCGCGTCCCAGATAGACAAACGACAACACACCATCGTTCAGCAAGCGAGGATGATCTATTTGCGGCTCTGAGCAAAAGCGGTTTTTATCTATCTCCGACACCAATTCCCAATCATTATAATCACCGGCAGAAGTAGCGGCGTAAATTTCCGCTCCATTCGCAATCACGAAAGCATTGTCGAAAGCGTCGGCGATGATTTGCGAACGGCAATAGGAATAAACCGCCGTTCCCTGTTTTTTCACCTGATTGACTTTCCATACGCCATCTGTATCCCGAAAACGGTGATGTAATCGAGCTTTCAGACGGGAACTCGACCAATTGGCATCCGTTCCCGCATTGTCGGGAATATAGGAATTGAGAATATGTACCCGTCCCTGTTTATCGCTGGTTTGCGATTCCTGGTTGATGTAGCCGCGATTATAGGCAATGGCGGCAATTTGCAGTGAACTGATGCCTTGGCGCAAACATTCGCCGGAAGCGCGGCTATCGGTAAAATTGATGACTTCGGTTTGCGCTACCGTTTGGCGATGGGTATCTTTCCAAGTGCGACCGTGATCTTCACTGTATGCGTAGAAAATATCATGATTACTCATCCCGTTGTAATCATCGCGCCAACACCACGAAACGTGCAAGCGCCCCAAACAGTCGTAATCCATCCGGTTGATATAAGCGCACGCATTCGGATTGGCATCCATCCCCTGCACGTAACGTCCAATCAGTGTCCATTGATGTGTTTCGCCGTCGTATTCTCTCAAATAGCTGTCGCCGTCGCCACTCAATTTATAACGACATTCAAACAGCAGATTTCCGTCGGGTTTAGTTATGAATCTCGGATACGTTACATCCGGCACCGTTACTCCGGTTACCAGTTGCGAAGTAGTTGCCCCAAAACTCGCCGCCGACCATTTCATGTTTTCCGGGTCGGATGCCAAACCGGGAATCGAACGACAATATTGAAGCGTCGTATTATGATGATCGTAAGCCAAATGAATGGTGCCATCATTGGTACAAATACCCATACTGATTACATTATGCGCATCATCGGCAGTATTCTGGTGCGGCAATACAACTTCATGCCATTCGCCCAGCGGCAATTTCCGGCGGGCGATACAAACGTTACGCGTATGATTGTAATAAACCGTGTATTGATAGCCCTTACAGGAAAGTAAGGCATCCTGTTGAAAAGCCTGTCCGGAAAGCTGTTCCTGTCCGGAAAGCAATACGGCATTGCTGTTCGGACAAGACTCCCCTACCCTCGTCAAATGGATATTATCGGATGCACGGACGGAAAACTGTAAAGACAAGCAGATGACTGCTCCAAAAAGAATTTTATTCATGCTATTTTTCTCATTAAATTGTTTCACGTACATTTTTTATTATTTCACTCTTGTTACGCAAGAGCATCATGCATGGTCGCGGCACATGCACATGTACATGTACGGACATCGTGTACGTACATACGCCACTGTTGTGTGTCTACATACGCCACTGTTGTGTGTGTACATACGCCACTGTTGTGTGTCTATATACACCACTGTTGTGTGTCTATATACACCACTGTTGTGTGTGTACATACACCACTGTTGTGTGTGCACATACAACACTATCGTGTATGTACATACAAGGCGGTCGTGCAGGATGCTCTTGCGTAACATAAGTTATTTCATATACTTGAATACCGCTCTCTTATGATCCGATACAGTTGTTATCAGATAAAAACCCTTTTTCAGATCCTTTTCCAGCAGGGAAGATGCGACATTCAAGCGTCCGGACTTATCGTCGTATAAAATAACTCCATTGATATCGCTGACGGTGATTGCGTCCACTTGCTTGCCAAGATTATCGGCAGTAACAATATCGGGATAGATCCCGGTAGGATCTGTTTTTTTGATCTTAATGGAATTGACTACCCAATTGGGGTCGGAACCGTTTCTTGAAAACGCAAAATCAAGTTTCTTTCCTTCGACCGCCACCTCAAACGAATTTGTAAGGATTGTTCCCTTAGCGGCTGTAATATCCTGTAATTTAACAATACTATTGACTTTTACCGTCATCCGGTCATGCATATAATCCTTATCACCCTGCTTAATGGTAATTTGATAGTTGCCATTCGTCACATACACCCTGAAAACAGTTTCATCGGCAGCCATATTGAAATCCCGTTCTTCATCATTTTGAGAAGCGCCTCTGTCGCGCGTATAGACACTTCCCATCCATCCGTAAGAATCGTTCAGCAAGTCGGTTTCGCAGATACGGACAGCCCCTGCTGCAAGCGGCGAATCGCTCATTCCAAAATCGAAAAATACATCTTCCAGATAAGTTGGCTCTCCAACGATCACCTCGCAGGAAGCCGAAATGCCATTGGCTGTTGTAGCCTGAATGAAAGCATTGCCAACAGCATGTGCGTAAACATATCCATTTTCGACCGTTGCCACTGTTTCATCGGACGATTCCCAAGTGAGTCGCTTGTCGGAAACAAGAAAAGGCGTAAATGAAGCCGAAAGCTGTACGCTCATTCCCTCCAGTAAGTGCACCGAAGTTTCGTTCAGGGAGACGCCTTTGATTTCATCTTCCGTTACTCCCCGCTTGTAAACCAAGGAAGTATGATATTGTTGACCGGCATAATAAGTATAAGTCCCACGCATCCAAATAACGTCGAAATAGCCGGGTTTATGATTGCGGGGAACGATTGGACGAATGTTCACCAAACCGGCAGGCGTATTGGAAGTAATAGCTTCCGATGTCCAGCTTGCTCCATGATCGGGCGTTGTATATTTAAAAATCTCAAACACGCTGTTCACCTGTTTCGACAAATAAACAACCGACGGGTTATCGGGATCAAAGATCATTCCTCCCGAATAATTCGGTTCCGGTTCCGTAGTTCCGGCAGGCGTTTGCGGAAACCATTTCCCGGCAGGCGTAATTTCCGTATTAAACCACTGACTGCCGTTCCAATAAGCATAGTGATACCGATGATCCGTATCGCTGGGGAAAGCGGCATACAGCAACAGCGGATTTCCCGTTTGCGGATCAAGGGCGATGTCCCATATCCAGCCTTTACCCGCCGAAGCATTGTAAACAACCTCTAATTCACTGATATCTACCGCCCCCTGCGCAGCAAAATCTTTAATCAATGTTCCATTGGCACGGTAGAATTTGTTGTCTTTGAAGCGACAATAGTAAATTTTATTTGAACTTTCGTTCCGGGGATGCCCGGTAGTTACCGCTACATGGATAGAGCCGTCGCTCCCTTGGAAATAACGCGTATAGGGACGCTGTCCGCCGCCGGCAATAAACTGCTTGGTAGCGCCGAAAGTCTCTCCATTGTCGGAAGAAACAATCAGGTAAGGATGCCACGTGCTTTCCCCGCGGTAGAACACGTAGATTGTTTGACCGATACGGAAAGGATATGGATAAGTAACGTTATTTCCCAACTCATATTCGTCTCCCCACGCAGTAATATCTTCGGGATTTGTTGAAATAAACCGCTTGATGGGCGGTCCGAAGTGTTGAGAGAAGAAAATGATCAGTCGGCCATCGTCACGAATCAGCAGACTTGGATTGTCGTGATCGTCCGACTGCCATTTTTCCCATACCGTATGTTGGAGAAACTGGCCGGTCTTGTGATTATAGGAAGCGACCATGATGTCGCCCGCCGTTGTAATCCAGGAAAAATACGTCTGTTCCTTTTCACCTTCATAATAAACGGCGCGCGGGTCGGCAAACCAGCACCAGGCGCCGTCCAGCGTCAATGTGTCTATTTGATTGTTTGCTCCTGTGCTGCTTGTTATTGACAACAGCAACAGCAGGATGATTGATAGTTGTTTCATTTTATTCATTTGTTACTTCCCCAATACTTCAATCGTATAACTGTAGCTGTACTCTTTCCCCATGAAACGGTATTCATCCAATGGTTTGGCTCCCCAGCCGTTCAGTCCGGCAACTCCGCGCTGGAAGAGGTCGACGCAAAGCACGGTCTCATTGCGAGCCTGCACATCTTTCCAATGCTGTTGTTTCTTCGTCATTCCTGCATCGAGGTCTTCCGGTTTGTAGTTGGTTGCGCTGACGGACAGGGGCTGATTTCCTGTGATTTTGATTCCGTAACCGTTTCGGTTCTTCACCGTCAGCCAGCGGACGTCCGTTTTATTCCCTGTTTCTTGCGGCCGGTAGTATTCAAACGCCTGTTCTTCGATTTTTCCGTTCCAGATTCCCATGAATGTTTCGGCATTGCGGTCGATATAATTTTCATGAGGACCCCGTCCGTACCATGTGAAATCGTTCATGCTTTTCGGCAGCGTCATGATCATGCCGAAACGCATCATTTCGGGAAGTTCATCCGACAGCGCCCGGTATGTTGCGCCGATTGTGAGGCTTCCATTTTTATTGACCGTGTACGTCAAATCTACTTTGGCTTCTACACCGCGCAGTTTCGCTTCATATTTTACCGTCACGGCGCCGTCTTTATTTTCCGTTCCTTTGAATCTATAAATATAGTTATGACTTGCGGCATCCCAAAGACGCAGATTGTAGTTTTCCCAAGAGCCGAAATCATTATCAACCGGAGCGCGCCAGAAATTCAAGCGGGGAAGTTCGCGAAAAACCCATTGCCTGTCATTGCTTATACTTATCAATGTGCGACCGTCTTTCAACGAAAATTCGTATGCCGTCGAACCGGATTTAATGAGTAGCTTATCGTCTTTTTCTTCGGTTTCCAGCGTTCCGGCAAAAGCTTTATCAACAAAATAACGGTTGGATGCAAAAGCAAATTCTTCCCTTGCCGTCTCAAATCCGGCGGGAATCAATTCGGTAGCCTGTTTGACATAAGCAAATACCTGCAGGAAGTATTCAACGCCAGCCTCTTCCTTGACAGCCGGAAGATTTAACTTGATATCCTTTTTAGAATCGGCTTTCACGGCAACATCGAAATTCCCTTCCGCAGTTTGCTCTCCATTCTTCAACAAGACCCATTTGAAAGCGTAGTTTTCATTGCTTATATCGGTAAATTTAAAGTCGTTGATAACCGTAATCACTCCGTTTTCCAAATCTTTCGCTTTGAACAGAATGTTTTGGTATCCTTTCTTCACAATATGGGTATGCGGAATATAGTTCTGGTCGGGACTGATAATCCCGTCCATGCAGAAATTATCATCGTGCATGTGATTCCAACTGTTCAGGTCGCCGCCGTAAGCCCAGTAAAAGCGTCCCTGTTCGTCCCGGGCAGGATAGCCGTGATTATACCATTCCCAGATAAAACCACCCTGCATGTTTTTGCTGGAGCGCATTAAGTCCCAGTATTCCTGAAAATTCCCCATACTGTTTCCCAAGGCGTGGGCGTATTCGCACATGATATAGGGTTTGCCGAGGTCTTTTTTCGCATCGCGCTGCATGTCGTTCCAGGAGGGGTACATGTGGCAGATAATATCGGTATTGGGGTGGCGCTGATAGGCTTGTTCGTACTGTACGGGACGGCTTTTATCGCGTTTTTTCGCCCAATCGTACATGTCGAAGAACGCTTTTCCGTTACTGGCTTCGTTTCCGAGCGACCAGAAAATAACGGAAGCGTGGTTTTTGTCGCGTTCAATCAGGCGATAAATCCTGTCCATGTGCTGGGCGTGCCATTCGGGGAAGTTGGAGACATTGTCTTTTCCATAACCCAGGCCGTGCGATTCGAGGTTGGCTTCGTCCACCAGATAAATCCCGTATTCGTCGCAAAGCTTATACCATAAAGGCGCCTGCGGGTAGTGCGAGGTACGAACGGCATTGATATTCAATTCTTTCATCAGTTGCAGGTTGCGCATCATTACTTCACGCGTAACGACATTGCCGGTATTTGTGTTAAATTCGTGTAAATTTACTCCTTTGATGAATACTTTCTTGCCGTTTACAAAGAGTTGTCCGTCTTTGATTTCGATTTTACGGAAGCCGATTTTATGGGAAGTCGCTTCTATGATATTTCCTTTATCGTCTTTCAGCGTAAGCAGCAAGGTATAAAGATTCGGCGTTTCGGCAGTCCATTTGGAGGGCGAAGACACACTGCCGGAGAGTTGAAATTCCGAAATCCCTCCTGCGGGAATTGTCGGCTTTTGAGTACGCGACAGGACTTTCTTGCCGGCCTTATCCAGCAACGTAGCCGTAAAAGTTTGCGGTTGCGCGGTCGACGTGTAGTTTTTCAGTACGACGTCGAGAGAGAACAATCCGTTCTTGTAGTTCGCATCCAGGTCGGGATGGGCGAAAAAGTCCCGGATACGGGTTTGAGCCGTGCTGTAAAGGTAAACGCTACGGTTGATTCCCCCCAAACGCCACATATCCTGGTCTTCGAGGTAGGAGCCGTCACTGTATTTGTGCACTTGGCAAGCCAGAGTGTTTTTCCCTTTGCGGATATATTCCGTGACGTCAAATTCGGCGGGGCTTTTCGAGTTTTGGGTATAGCCTGCTTTTTGGCCGTTCACCCAGACATACATGGCATTGGTTCCGGCTTCGAAGTGCAGGAAAACACGTCGACCGTCCCAACTGTCGGGAATGGAAAACTCGCGCCGGTAAGCGCCTGTGGGAGAATCTTCTCTGTCGATGCGCGGAGGCTTAGCTCGGAATCCGAAACCGGTGTTTTTATAGTAGGGAACTCCGAAACCGTTAAATTCCCAGTTTCCCGGAACGGGCATGTCTGCCCATTGGCCGACGTTGTAGCTTTCGTTCCAAAACCCTTCGGGCGCTTCGGCGACTTTGGGAACCCACATGAATTTCCACGTGCCGTTAAGTGATTGATAGAACGGAGACCCGGCATAGCTGTCCGCTTTTGCCAAATCTTCATTCGGGTAAGGAATGGAGGTTGCCCGTGTCGCTTCCTTGTTGATGGCAAAGACTTCGGGATTTTCCCATTCGGGCGCGTTGGTTTGAGCGTTTGCGCAAACCATTCCGATTACAGTTGCTGATAACAGCGATAAAAAATGCTTCTTCATATTATATTTGTTGTTTTAAATTAATGTCTTCTTCGTAAAAATATTGCAAAAGCAGTTCGTACATTTCGGAGTCGTACGCTTTGAGTTTATCCCGACTGTTGATGCTGTTGTGTACGCCGTTCGGTTTTTCGGAATATTTGTTACAGTTGAAAAACGACTGTACCGTTTCGGCAAAATATTCTTCCTTGTTGGAAATAGCGTATGTATCTTTCCACAATCCTTTTTCTTTGGCTCTGTTCATAATTGCTGTCAGACGGTCGTTGAAATCAGGCTCTGCACCGACAATTCCAACCAGATGTATGATGTGGGCAAATTCGTGAATCAAGATATTTTCTCCTTCGTATCGGTCGCCGGGCAGGCAGATGAGGTTTTCTTCGCCGCAACTTGCGCTAACGTCGTGTTCGGGAGCGCCTCCGAATCCGCGCGTGCGCTTGTTCCAGTAAATACGGTCTTCTTCCGTTGCGCCAAGATGCCGGTATTCAGGCAAATCGAGCGTTTGCTCTTTTTCTCCTATTATCATCACCTTGCAGGCTTTTTTTCTCATGTGGTATGCTATATCGGGTCTTTTTGCCAACATTCGGGAAATAATTTCGCAAGCGACCGGCAGGGCTTCGTCTCTTACATGTTGCGACGCCACTACGGGAATGCCGCCGGCATCGGCATATTTTTTATAAAACGAGACGTCGATACATGTCTGCAACGATTCGGGTACGGACGTAACCGCTTTTCCCGAACCGAATACTTTCCATTCAATCACACCGCCGGAATATCCTTCCTGAAGTTGGGCTACGATTTTCAGTCCGACAGCGACGACAGGATCGAATGTTACACGGTTATAGCGGTCTAAGTCTGTTCCGTACGGAGAATGGTTTTGCACTTCTTTCCATTGATTGCCGTCGCTGTACATCAGTTTCCACGATACGGGCGCTTTGTACGACACGTCATAATGCTCGAACTCCAGCCAGTACACGTCTACAGCAGCAAGGGTTTCGGGTTTGTCGAAGCTGTAAGCGACGCTTTCCTCGGTTCCCGATTTCCACCAGCAGTGATACGGAGTGTTGATATCGGACGACGAAGCCGGTTCGAACAGGTCGTTGAATCCCCATCCATCCACAGTGCGGGCTTTTGAGGCGATGCTTGTTTCCGGCTTGACGATAGCGTATTCTGCTTTCTCCGGCGTCCAGACCAGCATTTGCCCTGTTCCCCGATTGTTCCATACACTGTAAGGAATGGCTTTGAATGTGAAAGGTTTTTCGATATATCCGCATCCCTTATCTTCCTTTTCGACCATGAATGCCTCGCCTGTAAGCACGACAATTCCGCCGAGCGTATCTTTTTCGAAATGCGCGTCAATCTTCGAATCGCGCGGTATCACGACGTCGAAAAGATATGTTTTCGGCTGGTCGACGCTCTCCAGGGCATACAGGACGGGGCCCCGTTCCATCGCTAATAGTCCTTTGTCATATTCGACCTCTTCGCGTGCCTGCACTCTTCGTACCGGCATGTCGAACGAAAGCGATACTTTGTCGCCTTTTTTCCATTCGCGTTCAACGACGGCGTATCCGTTGCGGGTATCAAACTTTATTTGTTGCCCGTTGACGCTGATCTTTACTGTAGGACGGGCAGTGTCTACATAGTGATACAAATCTGATGGTACGGGTTTGTTGTTCGCCCATCCCGGAATACGGAGCATTAATGCAAAGCGTCGGTCTTCGGCAGGATTGACCGTAAGCGCGATTTCTCCTTCCCAGGGATACTGCGTTTCCTGCAAGATCTCGACTTCGGTGTTCCCGTACTTAACGACGGCATTTCCGCTTGCGTACAGATTTACGAAAATTCCCTGCCTGCCGGTCGCATATAGATATCCCGAAATGGAAGCCATAAAGCGAGTGATGTTACCCGGACAGCAGGCGCATCCGAACCAGGGTTCGCGATTGTGACCGCCGTGCGAAACCATAGGATTACCGTAAAAAAACCTGTCGCCACTCAATGAAACGCCGGCAATAAGTCCGTTGTATAAAGTCCGTTCCAGCACGTCAATATATTTAGCCTCGCCGGTAGCCAGAAAAAGGCGATGATTCCAGTAGACATTGGCTATTGAGGCGCAGGTCTCGCAATAGTTGTTGAAATTGTTTAACTCATAATCAGGACCAAATCCTTCGCCCTGAGCGCGCGAGCCGATTCCTCCGTTGAGATACAGTTTCCTGCCGGACATATTGTCCCATACTCGCTCGACAGCGTCGAGCAGTTCTTTATCCTGCTGCAATACGGCTACATCGGTTACTCCCGAATAGAAATAGGCGGCGCGTACGGCATGACCGACGATTTCGTCCTGTTCCAGGACGGGTTTATGGTCTTGACTGTAAATTCCGGGAGCGCGTCCGTTTGACAGACGCCCGGCTTCATCGACAAAATAACGGGCTTGTTCAAGATATTTCTTTTCGCCCGTCACTCGGTATAGTTTGACCAGCGCCATTTCGATAATCGGATGTCCCGACGGATATTTGATTTGTCCTTCGCCCAAGCCAAAGGTCTTGCATACCAAATCGGCGTTTTTGAGCGCCACATCCAGCAATGTCCGTTTGCCGGTGGCTTGATAATGTGCCACAGCCGCTTCGTAGAGATGTCCGCTGTTGTAGAGTTCATGGCTGTTTATCTTTTCCCAGCGAGATTTTCCCCACCAGCCCGACAGACGTTCGCATTTGTTGGTCACACAGGTGGTGAGATAACCGTCAGGCTCCTGAGCGGCGGCAATCAGCGTTATCACGCTGTCTAAGTAGGCGTCCAATTTCGGGTTATATTCGACAGCCAGCGAATACGATGCTCCTTCGATAATTTTATACGGGTCGGTGTCATCAAAAGAAAAATCGCCTTTGTGTTCTCCTTTTATTAAATCTCCGGCTAATGCAAAATTGTCGAATCGTCCGTTTATCTCGCATTGGTGAAAAGCCGAAATAATGGAAACTGTCCGGTTTATTTCTATCCTCGGCGCCCAGAAATCGTCGGTGAGATGAACATCCGTAAAAGGAACTTCACTGATGGGCGTAAAAGATTCTTTTTCGTTCTCACATGAAATTGCCAGCAAGGTAAGCAGTGTTGTCAAAAATAAGTATTTCATATTCTATTCTTTTATCGTTCCAATGTTTTTACTTGTTGTTGATAAAATTATATTTTTCTCCTACCACAATTTTGTCGCCACTGTCATCAACTTCAAACAGGTTCGGAACACGGATGTAGCGTCCGCGCTCATCAACCCTGTGGCTGTGAATTGACATCAACAGTTTGCCCTCAAAAGTACGAAATAACATTCCGTGTCCAAAATCCGGAGGGGTAATCGGCTGGCGTTCCTGAATCCAGTTGCCGCTGAGTTTACCGTTATCACTGTATGCAACTCCCTGAGTGTATATATTATATACCCAGCTTGTCCAAATAATACCCAGTCGCCCTGTCTGCGTACGGAAAACATAAGGGCCGTCGGTCACTTTGTTTGGAGTCTCCACACCGGCGGCGTTTTTTTCTTTGCTCCACGGCGAGTCGCCGGCGAAAAACAGAATTTTTCGCCGTCCGGCAGTTCCGCTTAAATCGGATTTTAGCGGAATTGCTTCTACCGTTCCGTTCCAGTTTTGTAGCCATTCGTGGCAGTAAAGCATGTAGGGCTGGCCGTCTTCTACCCAAAACGTAGCGTCAAGTGTGGGCATATCGGCGGACAGATAAGTCTGTTCGCTCACCGGCACAAATTTTCCGTCAGGTTTATCGCCGACTAAAATGTGGCAGGCGCGGCGTTCGATGGTATTGCCTTTCACGGTGTCTATTATCACGTCGCGGTTGGTAAATGTGGCGAAGTAGTAGTATTTGCCATTGTACTTGTGAATTTCGGCAGCCCAAATCATCGGACGTTTACCCATCCACGAGCTTGTATCAGTTTCCACTACCCAAAACGGTCCCGTCCATTTTTTCAAATCGGGGCTTTTCCACACAAAGCCGCCGGTACCGGTCATAAAGTAAGTGTGCGATTCTTCATCGGCAAAGATAAAAGGGTCGCTCAAAACGATAGAGTCCAGCGGAACGTCGGTACGAACAAAGTTTCTCCGACTTTGCGCCGAAAGGCTTGCAAATGTAAAAGCGCATAAACAAAAGGCTAAAATTTTTTGCTTATTCATGACAAGCGCCACCGCAATGCTAAATAGTTGTTTCATTATTTTTTTACTGCTTAATTACAATTTTACGGTTAATAACGCGTCCTGTTGCCAATTGGACGTTCACGATATACATCCCCAGAGGAAGTGCAGTTGTGAACATGCTGCCGCTTGCCTTTTTATCCAACAGGCAATTCCCCAACAGGTTGTGAATCCGGACAAATGCATTGAAAGGCAGGTTGTCAATAACCAAAGTATTGCTTTCGCTGTATATGTGGACAATCGCCTCGCTTGGAGCGAAAACACCGGCCGGTTGGACATTTGCATAACCCGACAGATTGGTGTTGCCGAACCGCACCTGATAAGGCCATTGCTCATCGTTGGCGTCATTGTCGTCCCAAGCGTGTTTCCAGTGCGTTTTTGGTGCACCGGATACCACCAGCCACAATCGCTGACAGTTGGCGGGGCAGTCAAAGCTAAGCGTTCCCTTTCCTTCGTTATCCGTCATACTTGCCGTTTTCATCTCGCTGTAAATCCGTGTTCCATCGTTCTTTAAGGCGACAAATCCGTATCGCCAGCCCGCATTGGTCGTATTATTCCTGCGGAAGCCGTTCATTCCGGCTTTGCCTTCAAAATAGGCGAAAACCTTTTCGCCGGCAACGGGAACGTTTAAGCGGATAATGTTGTGTCCATAATTTTCGACGCAAACGGTAGAATCAATCATCCAGTAATTATTTCCTGCATTGTTCATTTTGGGTTGCGGACGAGATGTTATTACGCTTGATCCGTAGGATTTGAGATGAGGAATGTCCCATGTGGCAAATTTGGCGGCGCAGTCGTACATTTCGTCATTAAAGAGGCTTTGGGTAATACCAGTGATTCGTTTATAGGTGTCCACAGGGTCTTCGGGCTTTTTGGATTCGTTCCACAAGCGTCCGATAAAATCCATTCCATGCAAGCTGCACCAGTAATCCTGTATGAAATAATTTTCGTAGCGCGGACTTTCGTGCAGGAGATGTTTGTTGACGTGGCTCAAATAACCTGCGAACCATTCGTTTGTAAACTGTTGCGAAGGGAAAATCTTATATGCCTGCCATTGCGCGCATTGTTCCCACCAGCCATTTCCACCCGAAGCGTCGGCGCCATAGCCGTACATCCAGCCGTTTTGGTCGTTATTGTCGCAATGCACCTGATATTGGAAGCAGTGGCCTACTTCGTGCGCCACTGTTTGTCCGCCTCTCGACGACATGGCCGAAGGAGTCAGCGTGAGCAAACCTATCCTGTCATCGACTCCCGAACCGGAGGCTTCCCAATCGGAAGTATAACGGTAGCGTATAACCATTTTGTAGGTATCTGTTTTGGACGAACCTTTCGTGATGAATTTTAGCGAATCGGCATAAAAACCGAAGCTTTTCTCGGCGAGCGCCAGGCAGGCATCCATTTCGGAAGTCGCTTTGTCGCCATGACCCGGCTCCCAGAATAATATCCAGTTTTTTGATTGCTTGCTGCGCTCATAACACCAACTGTTTGCCGGATTGTTCACATCGCCCATCATCCATGTAGGAATATGTATGCGTTTGTCCACGCTTTGCGTAGCTGTTTTCAGAACGGCAACCGCCTGATTGATTTCTTCCGTAGTCAAGTCAAAATTGCCGGCGGAAACATTCGCCGTATTGACAGCGAGTTGTAATGGCTCCGTTTTTGCGGGTTCGGCGGCATACCATTCCAACACCTGACCGGCATAGTCTATGGCTGCCTGCAAGCCAACATAAGCCTGTATGGACAGATTGACCGTTTCGACGGCTGTTTCGAGCAACTGCCGGGCTGCCGATATATCTTCGGAAACGGGCGGACTGGCTGTTGCTGCCTGTTGCGCTTGCGCGATGGCTGTTTCCAGTGTCTGCCTCGCCGAATTTTGCATCTTTTGAGTCAGGAGTTTTTGGGCGTTAAGAACCATATCGTTCAGGTAAGCGGCATAATCGTCCGTATCGTATTGTCCCCAATACGCCAAGCGGAAATTGTCGCAGGCAACCCAGTTGCCGGTCGCGCTTTCGACTTTGAAGCCCAAAGTAACCTGATTGTCGATAACAATAAAGTCGATGGAACGGTTTTTAAGCGTATCCGCCGCTGCGTTTCTCAGTCCGGCAAACAGAAAAGCTCCTGTTTGAGGTGTGGTCGAGTTGTTTGCCGTGCTTCCCTGTGCCGATTGCTGTACATTGATTGTTCCTGCCGTCAGCGTATATTTTCCGTTGGGTATTCCGGTCAGCGTCTGTTGCACGCTTGCATCGGAAACACGTGAGCCTATGTTTACCCATTTCTCAATATAGGTATTCCCGCTTTTCACGGAAAAGATTGTGTTGGTCTGCGTGGCAAATCCAAGGTTTTCCCAACCGGTAAATGCCGATTCAAAACTCGGATTGACGATGAAATCCGTTACATCCAGCGGATGGGAGGGCGAAGCATTGGCATATTTATACGTCCTTATGGCCGCTTTCAACTCGTCGATGGCGTTCAGCACATCTGCCGGCGATTCGCCTGCAAGAAAACCCTGAGCCTTTTCGATAGCTGCCTGCAACTCGGACGCGCCGGCAGCTTCGGAATCATACAAGGCCTGCGCCTCGCTGATTACGGTCTGTAATTCTTCAGTGTTGCTTA
>JAISFI010000273.1 GCA_031263685.1 Dysgonamonadaceae bacterium
AGCGGCGCCGACATTCGCGCGGTGCTCTACGCGCTGGTCGACGTGTCGGTCGACAGCCTTGGCGACGGCAAAATCGTCCGTCTGGGCGACCTGGGCAGCATCCGCGTCACCTTCGGCAGTGAAGGCGTGGCCACCGAGGAGGAAGTCAGCGCACACCTGATCCGTCGTCCCGGCACGATATTCACCCCCGGCACCCGCATCAGGAAAGCCCTTGCCGACGCGAAGTACCGCCGCGCCAATGCGTAGATTAATTTCATGCGCATGAAAACATTTTTTAATGCGCAGCAAATCCGAATTTCATGCGCATGAAATTTGTATTTGTTGCGCATGAAATTCCGACTTGCCGCGCAGGAAATTTCCTGCGCTTCGCCTCGTGCGAGAAAACGCTCTCTGACATGTTGGATTATACGCGATTTGAGTAATTGAAAAGTGATTGAAGCGCTTGTCGTCGACTTTGAAAAAGCGGTAGCGTGGACGCTACGCCGAGCCGGGACAATTTGCACAAACTGCAAGTCTTTTTTATCCTGTAAACAAAACCTGCCCAACCAATACAATCTCCCGACATTTGATTTTAATATTTAAAATATTTAGTGTACTTTTGCCTGCTGAAAGAACAGTTTTAAAAATAAAATTATGAAATCAAGATTCTTGTTGTTAGGAGTTACGCTGTGTTTAATTGCATCTTTTCCCGCTTGTAAAACCAAGCAAAGCGCTTATAAAGTTGCATACGAGAAGGCAAAAGAAAAACCAGCCGTCGAAGAGACTGTTGAATATCAGGCGGTCGAACCTGTTTATCAGCCACCGATTGTAGAAAAAGTAGAAGTAAAAAAAGAAAAAGTGACCACTGTTGTCGGCACAGGTTTGAAACGCTTCAGTGTTGTAATTGGAAGTTTCCAGAATAAAACGAATGCGCTTTCTTTGAAAGAACGCATGGAAGCCGATGGATTCAAGGTGATACTCGCTCAAAATGAAGCCCAAATGTATCGCGTAATTGTGGCTACATACGATGTGAAGACCGATGCTGCAATTGCCCGTGACGATATTAAAGCCAAATATGCTCCTGCTTACGCAGATGCCTGGTTGTTAGAGCAACAATATTAACGAACTGAATCCCCCTCTACTTACTTCGTGTTTATAGAAGAAAATTACGTGTTGCTTTCCCACAACACTTTTGGTGTTGTGGCGAAGGCACGCTGGTTTATTGCATACACCGACGAACAGGATCTTCGGAAAATTCTTGCGGATGAGTATTTTCGTTCGCTTCCGGTTTTTCATATCGGAGGAGGCAGTAATTTGTTGTTTATTTCCGATTATGAAGGTATTATACTTCATTCCGGCATCAAAGACACGGAAGTGGTGAAAGAAGATGAGGAATTTGTTTATCTGAAAGCCGGAGCGGGGATGTTATGGGATGATCTGGTACACGATACCGTCTGCCGCGCTTGGGGCGGATTGGAGAATCTTTCCGGGATTCCGGGAGAAGTCGGTGCAGCGGCAATACAAAATATCGGCGCCTACGGCTGTGAAGCGAAAGATGTGATTACGGAAATATCGGCCTACGATATGCAAACCGGAGAGAAACAAACGATTCCCTGCGTTGAATGTGCATACGCTTATCGGGACAGTATCTTCAAGAAGGCTTGGAAAGGCAGATTTATCATCACACACGTGACTTTTCGGCTTTCAAAAAAGCCGCATTACCGGCTTGAATATGCTAACTTGCAAAACTTTTTTGCCGGAAAGGAAATCAACCTGAAAATGATTCGAGAAACAATCATTGCCCTGAGAGCCGCTAAATTGCCCGATCCGAAAGTTTTGGGAAATGCTGGCAGCTTTTTTATGAATCCCTGTCTCAGTAAGACGTGTTATGAAAGATTGAAAAAGAGTTATCCGGATATGCCTTGTTATCCGGTCAATCAGGGGGAAGTCAAAATTCCTGCCGCATGGCTGATTGAGCAATGCGGGTTAAAGGGTTTTCAGCAAGGCAATGCCGCCGTCTATGATAAACAGGCGCTGGTATTGGTCAATAAGGGAAATGCTACCGGAGAGGAAATCGTTCGTTTGGCAGAAAAAGTGCAGGAAAGTGTTAAGAATAAATTTCGGATAGACCTTCATCCGGAAGTAATCTATCTCCCATGAAAATCAGATTTTTAGGCACGGGAACTTCTACCGGTGTTCCGGAAATTGCGTGTCAATGCAAGGTCTGCACATCGACCGATATAAGAGATAAACGCCTTCGTTCCTCCATGCTGGTTGAGGTAGAGCATCGGAATATTTTGATTGACTGTGGCCCGGATTTCCGGTTTCAGATGTTGCGGTCGGGAATTACGCGTTTGGACGGTGTACTGCTCACCCATGAACATTATGACCATGTGAGCGGTTTGGACGATTTGCGCCCTTTCTCCAGGGAAAGAAATGTGGATGTTTATGCCGAATGGCCTGTTGTCAAAGCGATCGAAACACACATCATCCCTTATGCTTTTGCGGCGCATAAATATCCCGGTTTGCCCGAAATTTCCATACATACCATAGATGTAAAACACCCTTTTCAGATAGATGGCGTCACAGTTGTTCCCATTCGTGTGATACACGGAGAGATGCCAATCCTCGGTTATCGAATCGGCAATATGGCTTACCTGACCGACCTTAAATACATCCCGGACGAAGAATACGCCAAAATGGAAGCCTTGGATGTTTTAATCATCAGCGCCCTCCGGGAACGGGAACATATCTCACACCAAACGCTCTCGCAAGCGTTGGAGAAAATAGAAAGAATCAATCCCCGCTGTACCTATTTAATACACATGAGCCATCATTTCGGTTTGCATGCCGACATGGAAAAACGTTTGCCAAAATCCGTTCATATTGCTTATGACGGATTATCGGTTGAAATATAAATGTCTATTTCCTCTTTTCACTTTTCGTTCCTCAATACGCTCTTGCAAAAACAACCCGTTGAGCAGAAGGTTTTCCCGTCACCATACACTTTCCGGGTGTCTTATCGCCTTCCAACGGGATGCAGCGAATGGTGGCTTTTGTTTCGGTTTTGATAAACTCTTCCGTTTCCGGCGTGCCATCCCAGTGAGCGAGAATAAATCCTCCATGTTCCAATTTTTCCTTAAATTCATCGTAAGAGTCCACGCTTGTCGTGTGTGTATCCCTGTAATCGAAAGCTTTCTGATAAATAGTTTCCTGGATATCATCCAGAAGACAACTGATGTAAATATCTATATTCTCGCAGGAGACTGTTTCCTTTGTCAGCGTATCACGGCGAGCGACTTCGACTGTATTGTTTTCCAAATCGCGCGCTCCCATTGCCAGACGCACCGGAACGCCTTTCAGTTCATATTCGGCAAATTTCCACCCCGGTTTCTTATTATCGGCATCATCATATTTGACACTGATACCCCTTGCTTTGAGTTGAGAAACGATGGTTGCTACTTTTTCGTTGATCTGTGCCAATTGTTCATTATTCTTGTAGATAGGAACAATAACAACCTGAAAAGGCGCCAATTTGGGAGGTAAAACCAGTCCGTTATTATCCGAATGAGACATAATCAAAGCGCCCATCAGACGGGTGGAGACGCCCCAGGAGGTAGCCCAGACATAATCTCGCTTCCCTTCTTTATCGGAGAACTGTACGTCGAAAGCTTTTGCAAAATTCTGTCCCAGGAAATGGGAAGTACCGGCTTGAAGCGCCTTGCCGTCTTGCATCAATCCTTCGATACAATAGGTTTCTATGGCGCCGGCAAAGCGTTCATTAGCCGTTTTTATGCCGCGAACAACAGGCATCGCCATATATTTTTCCGCAAATTCCGCATAAACGTTCAACATTTTTTCCGTTTCTGCAATCGCTTCTTCCCGGGTAGCATGTGCCGTATGGCCTTCCTGCCAAAGAAATTCCGCCGTGCGAAGGAATAGTCTGGTGCGCATCTCCCAGCGGACTACATTCGCCCACTGGTTGCAGAGTACCGGCAAGTCGCGATAGGATTGTATCCAATTTTTATAGGTACTCCAGATAATGGTTTCCGAAGTGGGACGAACAATCAGTTCTTCTTCCAGTTTAGCTTCAGGATCGACAACAACTCCGCCGCCGTTGGGATTGTTTTTCAGGCGGTAATGCGTGACTACCGCACATTCTTTGGCAAAACCTTCTACATGGTCGGCCTCCCTGCTCAGAAAAGATTTCGGGATAAACAGGGGGAAATAGGCATTTACATGTCCGGTTTCTTTAAACATATCGTCCAGTTGACGTTGTATTTTTTCCCAAATAGCGTATCCATAGGGTTTGATAACCATACAGCCACGCACGGCAGAGTTTTCTGCCAAGTCGGCTTTAATCACCAAATCGTTATACCATTGCGCATAATTCTCTTCGCGGGAAGTCAGTTCCTTGAGTTCTTTTGCCATATTGCGTAAATTTTTAGGCTGCAAATGTACATATTTTTTTCAATTACACACAGGCACTAAGAACTAAAAGTTAGCTGGTGCATGCATATCCCCGTGAACTACCGACACATCAAAAAAAATCTCACTAAATATTTTGTTTTTCATTTTTTTACATTACTTTTGCGGCAAAATATTTTTAAAGCTAAAAAGTTTTTATCGATGGTTGTGGAAATGAATAGTAGTGTTTTGTATTTATTTAACGAAAATTGTTTGGATGCTTCAGATAATTTCGTAACACACACACACACACACACACACACACACACACACACACACACACACACACACAC
>JAISFI010000340.1 GCA_031263685.1 Dysgonamonadaceae bacterium
TCGTTGGTTACCGCATAATCCGAACCCTCTCTTACGGCTGTAATCACATATTCTGCGCCGCTTTGCACTGTACCGTCGGTAACCTGTTCGGCGGTTATCGTGCCGCCGGATTCGGATACTACTTTAAAGAAACGGAGATCGACCGCCGCCGAGTTCAGTGAAAACCGTCCATTAGAGCCAATATAAAGGTAAGCTCCGCTTACCCCCGACGGGTAAGACGACAGCTTGACATTGAAATAGCCCGCATTCGCCGTAATGGAGCAGGCCGCTTTTCCGGTTACCGGATACAGATTGTAATCGTTGACGCCCAAATACGTCTGGTCTGCCTTATTTTGAAGACAGAAAAACGATTGTGATGCTGCCACCTGCCCGATGGCATAACCGTTTGAATCGTATTCCGTTACGCGCTCGGCTGTTGAAGTGCGGATATAGGCGCTGTCGCTTCCGTGGTCGTGTCCGTAGAGATAGATAAGATTCGGATATTTTGCCAGCGTCCATTTGAAAGTTTGGGTTGCGGTATGATTAAAGATGCCTTTATCCGGGCCGCTCATGTGTTTTGAATCGCGGAAAGGCATGTGGCACAGTAAAAATACCGTCTTATCCGGATTGTCGGCATAAATTTCTTCCAGCTTATTTTTCACCCAGTTGACCGATTCTTGGGAATAGGTATAATCCCATGCGCTTTTGAAAAAATACTTGCCGCAGTTCAGCACAACAAAATCGAAACCGTCTATGACATAATGATATGCCGCCAGCAATTTCATTTTCGGAGAAGTACCGTTGTCGGCCTCTTCATAGAAGACGCTGTTTTCGTCCAGTTCGCCAATATCTGCTTGCATCGGCGCGTAAAAATCGCCTGCATTATAGGGTTTAGGTAGCGCATCGAAATTCGCAACTTCAAAATCATGGTTGCCGATGACGTATAAAACCGGTTTGGTTTCCGTGCCGAATACGCTGCGTCCTGCGTTGATAATCAGTTCGCGGATGCGATTGAAGTTGGCTTCGGGGATAGTAACATCGCTGGTATAATCTCCGCCGAAAATCAGCATGTCAAGATTTTCTTCCTGTTTCATACGAGCCAGTACGGTTTCAAAACTCCCTCTCAATTTCACGTCATCGACCGACGATGGATTAATCAGCGTATGCTGATTGTGGATGTCGGAAATCACGCCGACAGTAAGCAGGAGGTTGTCATTGGAAGCAACGGCTTGGGCGTAGGCAATGTGAGATGTTAAAAAACATCCGAAAGACAGGAGTGTTGAAATGAGTAATCTTTTCATTGGAGTATCCCTGATTTGTGTCGGGCGCAACTTCTAAAAATTAAAATTTATTTTTTGTGAATGGGCAGAATTAATTTATTCTGTTAGTTCTAAACTTTTAGTTTTAAATAACATTTTCGCAAAAGTAATGCAAAAGAATAGAAAACAAAATATTTGGTAAGATTTTTTCTGCTTACGAATGACTTTGTTGTTCTCTACACGTCATTGCGAACTGCTTGTGGCGAAGCAATCCGGGAAATCATAACAATCTTGTTGGAGTAACCACATAATCCATAGCCACATCATGATCTTCCACCGGTACTTTTTCTACTAACTGGAAGTCAAAACAAATACCGACAGTTGTAGCTGTTGTTTGTGTTAGCAGTCGGTCATAGTATCCTTTACCGCGTCCGAGGCGGTTTTTATTGGCATCGAAAGCCACACCGGGTACAAGAATAAGGTCGATGCGGTTTAGATCGGAAAAGATATTGCCGGTTGGCTCGAAAATGCCCCTGTATCCTGTTTGCAGATGATTGCCGGGACGGTGTTCACGGACAATCAACTCATTGCCCTGTACCTGTGGAAGCAGGCAGTGTTTGACGGTCATCCACCCGGACAGCAGCGCGAACGTCTGTACCTCATCCGGCAGACTGCAATACAATAAAACAGTTTCAGCCTGCTCGAAGACAGTCAGCTTTTCAATCTGCGTTTTAATATTGGACGACCACCGGTTTAATTCTTCCGCCGCATACCGTTGTTTTCGGACAGCAATTTCTTTTCTTAATATATCTTTCCCATTCATTTTTTTATGATAATTTGCGCGGTTTAAATTGCATCCATTCGGCGCAGTGGGACGCTACACCGAGCGAGAGAGGAGAGTGGGAGCCGCGAAGGGTAGCCCTTTCAATCTTCACTTTCATTTTTCGGGAAAGCCTCTCCTTTACGAATCACTTCCACCGCCTTCATCACCACAGGGTCTTTGAACAGGATTACCGGGTAAAATCCCGGATTGCCGAAAATATTTCGGATAATATAGGCATGTGCCAGATTTTCGATGAGCGGCGCCGATTTATCAATCAGCGTTGGTCGTGGACGAATGCCATTCTCTGCCGCATAACTGACGATTCCGTTCAGTAACGGCTGCGTTTTCAGGTAATTCCACAACCGCCTGTAATCTTTGAATTTTGTAAGCGTTTCCCGGTGTTCATCCGTATAGCGCAACGTATATTCATGTATAATTCCGTTTTGCAGTAGCGACAGGTAATAGGAAGTTATGCCGATTGTGTCCCGTGGAATGAAAATATCCGGCATGATACCGCCACCATCAAAAACCGTCCGTCCCAACAGGGTTTTGAACTGCGCCTCCGATGTCTTGATACTGTCCCGGTGATCAAATTCCCCATTTACGAAACGGTTAACCAACTCCTGCTCGTATACTGCCCCGTTTCCCATTTGATATGCCTTTTGTATGCAGCGTCCGGAAGGCGTGTAGTATCGCGCAACCGTCAATCGGAGAGCAGAACCATCGCCAAGTTCTATCTGATTTTGTACCAATCCTTTACCGAATGATCGGCGTCCAATGATTGTCCCCCTGTCATTATCCTGAATGGCGCCTGCAACGATTTCGCTGGCCGAAGCAGCCATCTCATCTACCAGAACTACCAATGGCGAAGTTTGGCACATTCCCGTTCCATTGGCGTAAGCTTCCGTTCGGGAAAATGCTTTCCCTTCGGTGTAGACAATCAATTGGTCTTTCGATAAAAACTCATTGGCAACATTGATTGCCACATCCAGTAATCCTCCCGGATTTTGTCGCAGGTCAAGAATAAAAGACTCGCAACCGGCATTTATGAGCAAACCCAGTGCATTTAAAAACTCTGTATAGGTAGAACGTCCGAATTTATTGATTTTGATCAAACCAGTGCCTTTACTCACTTCATAAGCTACATCTACGGTATTGCGGGGCACATCTCCACGGGTGATTTCATAGATTTGCAATTCCTCTCTGTTCGCCCTTTTAACACCAATGCTCACTTTGGTACCCTTAGTTCCCCGCAGTGTTTTTATTATTTTTTCGTCCGAAAAACCGGTGCCGGCATAAAGCGAATCATCGATAGTCACAATCCTGTCTCCGGGCTGTATTCCAACCTTTTCGGAAGGGCCGCCCGATACGATACTGATGACTATAATTGTATCGTTTTGCCGGCTAAATTCTATCCCAATACCACTGAAATGCCCGTCGATGTCGTCATTTACAGCCTCCAAATCCTGTGCCGGTATGTAGGACGAATGAGGATCCAGTTCGTTGATAATACTCGGAATAGCCTCTTCTGCCAAATCTTTCACAACAATCGTATCCACATAATAGTTGTTGATGACTCCCAGCACAGCATTGATTTTACTTCCCGGCTGATAAAACTTTCGACCGAGCAGGATATTGTTTGAAAAATGATTCCCAGCCAGAAACCCGATCACCAAAAGGAGCAGGATGACCGTCGGAAGAATAACAATATATTTTAGAAAAGATTTCATACAAAAATAATTACAAATTAAAAATTGCGAAAAACCGGTATCTTCGTCTCAGGATTCTACATCTGATTTTATATCGATAAAGGCAACACTGATATTTGCCTGTTCCAATAATTTGATGCCATCATTCAATCGGTACTCATCCGAGTAAACCACCCGTTTGATACCCGCCTGAATAATCAGTTTGGCACACTCAATGCACGGCGATGCGGTCACGTACAAAGTCGCTCCGTCACTGTTGTTGTGCGAACGGGCGATTTTTGTAATCGCATTGGCTTCGGCATGAAGCACGTAAGGCTTTGTCCTGTAATCATCATCCTCGCAGACATTTTCAAAACCTGAAGGCGTGCCATTATAGCCATCGGAAATAATCATCTTGTCTTTAACGATCAGTGCGCCTACTTTCCTGCGCTGACAGTAAGAATTTTCCGACCATATTCTTGCCATTCTCAGGTAGCGTCGGTCTAAAGCCAGTTGCTTGTCTGTCGCTCCTTGATTGATGTCTTGATTCATATCTCCGTAATTCTATTGTTTGATTCCGTTTCTTTCCAGCAAGGCATTGATGCTTGGTTTTTCCCCCCGGAAACGGACGTATAATGTCATGGGATCTTCCGTACCACCTTTGGAAAGGATATTTTCCCTGTATTTTCCGGCAATATCTTTGTTGAAAATACCGTTTGCCTTGAAAACAGAAAAAGCGTCGGCATCCAGGACTTCCGCCCATTTGTAACCGTAATATCCCGCCGCGTATCCTCCGGAAAAAATATGCGACAGGGTAGTGCTGATACTGGAGCCTTGAATAAGCGGCAATACCTGTGTAGACCGTGTTGCTTGTTGTTCAAAAACGTGCAGGTTGCCGTCATAAGGCGCATCCAGTGTATGCCAGGCCATATCCAGCAAGCCGAAAGTCAGTTGGCGCACGCAAGCGTAGCCGGTATTAAAGTTTCCGGCATCAATCAGCTTTTGTATAATGCTTTCCGGCATTTTTTCTCCGGTTTGATAATGCACGGCGAAGCGGTCGAGGAATGTTTTTTCCAGCAAAAAGTTTTCCATCAGTTGCGAAGGCAATTCCACAAAGTCCCGGTAAACATTTGTCCCTGAAAGGCTTTCGTACACAACATCGGATAACATGCCATGCAATCCATGTCCAAACTCGTGAAGAAAAGTGTTGACTTCATCAAATGTCAGCAGCGCCGGTTTGGTTTCCGTCGGACGGGTGAAATTCATCACGAGAGAGATATGCGGACGGGAATCAATGCCCTTTTCCTTCCACTGTCCTTTATATTCGGTCATCCAGGCTCCTTGACGTTTTCCTTCGCGTGGAAAGAAATCCGTGTACAGCACAGCCAGAAAGCGGTTATTTTCGTCGAAAACCTCGTAAGCATCCACTTCAGGATGATAAACGGGGATTCGGGTGTTTTTACGAAACGTGATGCCGAAAAGTTCCGTCGCCAATCCGAAGACTCCCTGTTTTACTCTTTCCAGTTCAAAGTAGGGACGTGTCATTTCGTCGTTGACGGCGAATTTGGTATTTTTCAGTTTCTCCGAATAATAACTCCAATCCCAGGGCATTAGCTCTACTTGTTGCCTTTCCCAACCTGAAGCGAAACCGTTCACTTCGCGGACTTCTTCCAAGGCGACAGGTTTGTAAGCATTTAAGAGTTGATCTAACAACTCATATACGTTTTGACTGTTTTGCGCCATTCTGCGGCGAAGCACATAATCTGCATAGTTCTTATAACCTAACAATTGAGCGATGCGCAACCTTGTTTCGACGATTTTCCGGATAATTTCCTTATTATCAAACTCCCCTCCCTGATTACATCTTCCATTATATGCGCGATAGAGTTTTTCGCGTAAATGCCTTTTTTCCGAATATTTCATAAATGGTGCGTAACTGGGGAAAGTCAGATCAAAAATCCAGCCTTCTTTCCCTTTCTGCTTGGCTTTCAAGGTAGCGGCTTCGCAGAGGCTTTCCGGCAATCCGGCCAAATCGGATACTTCCGTCAAGTGAAGTTCGAATTGATTGGTTTCTTTCAGGACATTCTGTCCGAAATCGAGGGTTAATTTACTGAGTTCGGCTGTTAATTTCCGGTAAATTTCCTTGTCCGAATCCTGAAGATTTGCTCCTCCGTTGACAAACGACAGGTAAATTTTATCCATCAGCATCAGGCTTTCCCTGTCCAGTTGCAAGCGGTCTTTTTGATCGTATACAGTTTTTATACGGGCGAAAAGTTTTTCGTTCAACGAGATATTATTATGGTGTTCCGACATCTTGGGAGAGATCCGCTGCGAAATTGCCATGATCTCGTCATTTGTTTCAGCGCTATTGAGGTTGTAAAAAACGGAAGATACTTGCGACAGCAGTCGGCCGGCGGCTTCGTAGGGAACGATTGTATTCTCGAACGTTGCCGGTCGAGGATTGTTTGTGATGCGCTCTATTTCCAAGAGATGCTCTTTCATCCCTTTTTCAAAAGCCGGCTCGTAATGCTCTTCCTTGATTTTATCGAAAGGTGCAGTTGCGTGCGGAGTTTTGTATGTACTGAGAAAAGGGTTTGCTGCATTACCCATATTAGCCATATTGTAAAATATTAAAATTGAAATAATAAATTTAGCTGTACGTTTCATCATTCTATATCATCTAAAAGTTAAAAATCGACTGGTGCCGGAAATTCCTGTTTTTTTTATGTTTTTGAGCATATAATTGGCATTTCAGACGCGTTGAGCGTGCAAATGTCGGAATAATTCTTCAATAATAAACAAAAAAGCGATTTAATTGTTCCATATATCGAATATAATGTGTACATTCGTGACTTCTAAGAACCGGTGGTGGGTTTTGAGAAGCTAATTGTTAATAAATGTAACCTTATATTCAGTTTTTATGAGTTATCTAAAATTTGATAAAACCTTGATGATAAATCTTGAGGAGTCCTTGAAAAGAGAAGTATTACGGACGAATAGAGGTGGTGCCTATCACTCCACTACGATTGTGGAATGTAACACGCGCAAATATCATGGGTTGTTAGTAATGCCTGTGCCGGCTTTGGACAGTGACAATCACGTTTTACTCTCGTCGTTAGACGAAACCGTTATACAACACGGCGCAGAGTTTAACTTGGGTCTGCATAAGTACGAGTATGACAACTACAGTCCCAAAGGTCACAAGTATATCCGTCAATTCGATTGCGAGGAGATGCCTTACACCGTTTACCGAGTAGGAGGCGTAATTTTGGCGAAAGAAAAGGTGTTTACAACTTTCGGCAACCGCTTTTTGATGAAATATACCTTGCTGGATGCCCATTCTCCGACTATTTTGCGATTTAAGCCTTTTCTGGCTTTCCGAAGTGTCAATGCGCTGACTTCCGAAAATGAGCTGGTAAATAAAAACTATACGGAAATAGAAAACGGTATCAAAACTTGTATGTATCCCGGTTATCCGGAACTTCACATGCAATTCAGCAAAGCCTGTAAATTTATTTTTCAACCGGATTGGTATCGTGGAATCGAATACACGAAAGAAATGGAGCGAGGATTCCCGTTTAAGGAAGATTTGTATGTGCCCGGATATTTTGAACTGCCCATCCGTAAAGGAGAATCCGTCTATTTCTCGGCAGCCGACGAACCGATTCGCGCTTGCGATATAGAAGAAACTTATACACTGGAAGTTGCGTCCAGAACTCCACGCAACAGCTTTTTTAATTCTTTGAAAAATTCCGCACAGCAGTTTTATTACCGTCCTACGGAAAACGACGCCTATTTGTTGGCCGGATACCCCTGGTTTAAGGTTAGGGCGAGAGATTTATTCATCGCACTTCCCGGATGTACATTATCTATTGATGATATTATCCGTTTTGAAAAAATTATGGGAACCGCAATTCCGGCTATCCGAAACTTCATCAGAGATGAATCTTTAGACCCGGTTATCAGGGAAATAGATCTTCCGGATGTGTTTTTGTGGGCAATATGGGCTGTGCAGCAGTATAAAAAAGCGGCAGGAGAGGAAAAATGTTTGGAAATGTATGGCGACCTGGTTTATGAAATTATCTCTTTCATCGTAAGTGACAAGCATCCCAACCTGTTTATCCATGACAACGGCTTGCTGTATTCGTACGGAAAAGATAAAGCCGTGACTTGGATGAACTCGATGGTCGACGGCAAACCGGCGGTGCCCCGTACAGGTTATATCGTCGAATTTAATGCTTTATGGTACAATGCTTTGAAGTTTTCAGCAGCATTATTGTCATTGAAAGGAGATCAACGTGCATCCGAACTGCTGGAAAAGAAAGCCGCCTTGACGGCAGATTCGTTCCTGCAAACATTTTTGAACGGATATGGCTATCTGTTTGATTATGTAGACGGCGATTTCGTTGATTGGAGTGTCCGTCCAAACATGGTGTTTACCGTTGCTTTCGATTATTCTCCGTTAGACCGAATACAGAAGCGCAAAGTGTTGGATTATGTGACCAAAGAGCTGTTGACTCCCAAAGGTTTACGTACATTAAGCCCTAAAAGCGAAGGATACAAACCTTACTACATCGGACCTCAATATGAGCGCGAT
>JAISFI010000366.1 GCA_031263685.1 Dysgonamonadaceae bacterium
ATTGCCATTTGATTAGTATTTAATCTGTAATCCCGGTGCAAATGTAATACTTTTTTTCAATATTTGAAAAAAAAATAAAAAAATGCCAAGAAAAGAATCAAAATTTTTTACCGATTTGAGTTACAGCATCATTCATCGAAAACGGCTGCGACCAAACTCTTACGGCTATGCCATGCGGACATTCGTCCATATAGATGATTCTCGCGGAAAAAAAGTGTGTCGCTGTTATACCTGAATAGTTACGATAAAAGAAATCCGGAAGGATTTTTCGGCATTACCATGCTTTTCAAATAAAATGTTTACATTTGCACCGGAAAAAACACATATTCCCCATTATGAAAATCAATTTATCGGAAAATATAGTAGACAAAAGTTTCTCGGAAATCTATCTTGCCTATTATTCCAAACTGATCCTGTTTGCTACGGAATACGTCATTTCAGAAGAAGATGCGGAAAATATCGTACACGACATGTTTCTCTTCCTCTGGGAAAACCGGGGGATACTGCCTGCCATTCAGAATCGGAACGCCTATCTTTTCACGCTAATCAAAAACCGTTGCATTGATTTCCTCCGGGTAAAAATGAACGAACGCAACCGCTATGAAAAAATACAAAATACCTTTGAAACAGAATTAAAACTCAAATTAAATTCCCTCGAATTTTTCGACAGTTATCATTTGAACGACGAAAATATTGAAACAATCATCACCGAAGCCATCGACAGTTTGCCGGAGAAATGCAGGGAAGTATTTATTCTTAGCCGGATTGAAGGATTGAAGTACAAAGATATCGCTTCCCGCCTCAATGTTTCCGTCAATACAGTTGAGAACCAAATCAGTATCGCCCTTCGCAAATTGCGTGTTCAATTGAAAGATTACATGCCTCTGTATTTCTTCTTCCTGTACTGAATCTTAGTTCTCAAAAGCGCTTCGGGCAACTTCAAAATGCCGGTTACTTCTTCCGGCGGCAGGTCTGTCCATTCTGCAATCGCTTCGATAGACATTCCTTTTTGTGATAATTTTAAAACATATTTCGCCTGCGTCTTTTGCTCGCCGATAGCGATGCCTCGTTGTTCTCCTGTACGAAGGGCATGGTTGATACCGCTCGTATAATCCGACATTGCCATTTCGCGCAACTTTTAGTTTTTAATTTTTAGTTTTTAAATTTTTCTTTAGTGGTATTTTCTTCTCTCATCGTCTTATTAGAAGTTAATCATAATATATAACTTACAACTCATTTACGTATGAAAAACAAACTGTTGTTATTAATTTTATTTGTGGGAGTGATTGCATCGTGCAACGATGCCAGCTTCCTGGACGAAACGGAGACTACTGATCTGGATACCGATGTGATTTTTTCCGACAGTACCTATACCGTTGGATTCCTGACGGAAATTTACCGCGACATCGGATTTGACACCGATCCCGGACGATTTAGCGAACTGTTCGAAAAATTTGGCGGTTTGCAAGGCGCTTGCGACGAAGCAGAATTTAAAGCTTCATCCAAAATTAAATCCGATATGCTCTTTGCTACCGGCTCGGTCAATCCCGTAGTCATAGCAGAAGATGCTTGGGAAAAGCCCTATCAAAACATTCGGCGGGTCAATCTCTTCCTGCAAAATCTCGATCGATCGCCCCTTTCCACGCCGCGGAAGACCACTTACCGGGCAGAAGCGCGGGTGTTACGCGCCTGGTACTATTTCATCCTCCTCAGGCATTACGGAGGCGTCCCCTTGATCGGTGATGTAGTTTATGAAACCGGCGATGAAATCAAAACGGAACGGAACACCTTCAAAGAATGTGTCGATTACATCGTAACCGAATGTGACGAAGCTGCCCGCGATTTAATCATCAAGCCCACCGGACGCGATTACGGAAGGGTAGGAGCCGGATCAAGCAAAGCATTAAAAGCAAGAGTCCTGCTTTATGCCGCAAGTCCCCTCTTCAATGGAAGCGACGTTGCCCCGGAAGGCTTTTCCAAAGAACTGATCGGCTATCCCGCTTACGACAAAGACCGTTGGCGCCTGGCGATGGAAGCCGCCAGGGATATTATCCGGCTGAACGCTTACAAATTGTATGTGAAAAACGATGAAACACCCGGAGAAGGCTATTTCTGGACATTCCAGTCGAGCGATAAAGCCACCGACGGTGCGTTAGACGAAATGCTGGTCGAATTGCAGACCACTAAAAGCACTTATAAGGAACAGTTGTTCAACCCTCCTTCGCGAGGAGGAAGCGGCGGTGGATTTGCTTATCACGGTCTGGTTGATGCATTTCCGATGAAAACAGGAAAAGCCATTACCGACCCGGCTTCCGGATACGACGCACAAAATCCATACGCCGATCGCGATCCCCGGCTTTTCTATACGATATGTTACGATCAACACCCGATGTTTAATGCCGGAACAACGAATGTACCGGTAAACATCTACCTGAAAGAAGACGGAACTCCTTTCGACCAGGACGGCGTTCATACCGGCACACCTACCGGCTATTATATTTGCAAAATGCAATTTTTCACGCAAGCGTCTGCCAACTGGTGGATTATGCCTCCCTCGTCCCGTCCACAAATCCGGTATGCCGAAATCCTGCTCAACTATGCTGAAGCAGCCAACGAATGGTCGGGACCTTCGGACGAAATCTATTCCGCCTTGAAACTCATTCGCGAACGCGCAGGAATAGAACCGGGCGACGACGAAATGTATGGCTTGAAAGCCAATATGACGTATGACGAAATGAAGGAAGCCATCCGCGTCGAACGCCGGATTGAACTGGCATTTGAAGGACACCGTTTCTTCGACGTCAGGCGGTGGATGATCGCCCCGCAAACCGAAGCTCAGGCGATGACCGGTATGGAAATCCGGCTGGTGAACGGAGTAAAAAAGTACACCCCCTTCAATGTCCGCCAGCATATCTGGAGACCGGCGATGTACTTTTGGCCTCTTCCCTACAAGGAAATATCCAAATCGCCCGATCTCATTCAAAATCCGTATTATTAATCGTTAATTCATAATTCATATACTTATAATTTATTCACACATGGAAAAACATATAAACAGAAAACTGCTGTTTTTGAGCCTGATCCTCGCTTTGAGCATCAACTCGTGCAATACCTTCGATGACAATGCCCCTTCCGGCTATACGGAAAGCGCCAAAAACATCGACGGAACATGGAAAATCATTAAGGTAACGCGCAACTCGACCGACATTACGGCATTAATGGATTTCAGTCGATTCCATATCTCTTTTCACGAAGAAGATAATACCTATACGATCGACAACTACTTGCCGTTTTTAGTCAAATCCAACGGAACCTGGAGTTTGGACGATCCGCAGTATCCCTTTAATCTGGTTTTCGAAGAAACCTCCGGCGAACGCTTTGTTTCCGGATTTAACTATCCGGTAGTGAACGGGAAACGGCAAATCTCCCTCTCATTCAGTCCGGGATGTAAAAACAATATCTATACTTATGTATTTGAAAAAGAAAATTAATCGTATGAAATTATTTAAAATCAATAGAAAATGGCTGAAAGCAGGCTTGCTTTGCTGGGCGCTGGCAGGAATCGTCTTCTTTTCATGTGTTTACCTTGATGAAGTACTCTACGAATCAAGCGTGAAAGCAGGCGAAACAGCAACCTTTATCATGAAAACGCACATGGAACCTCTGGCAGATATAGAGGACGACCGTTTAATCGTGGCTATCCTGGTCCCGAAATCATGGAAAGCCGCACAAAACACCAAAGTCACCTACATCAACAGCCTCGAAGCCGGCGTTGTAAAATCCATGTCGATCATTCCCGAAAGCTCAATGCCTAAAAACATGCCCGGCTATACCTGGGAAGCCGCTTTGCGCGACCGTTTCGGATTTGGTCCCAATGTGCTGGACGATATGGAATGGATTCCTTACCAGAGCGACGAAGCAGGAAGAGTGACCAATAACGAGAAAATGAGTATTGAAATAAAAATTGAAACAAAGACCGGCACCGAAAACCTGCGGGCAAAACTCGGCTTCTTCGTCAACCACAGCGACGATGGACTCGGCACAAGCGCCGATCATTTCAAAATCCAGTTTACCGACTGCTTTGAAGTAACAGACGGAGAAGGTGTCCTGATAGATTTCTGTGAAAAGCATTTCAACCTCTTTCAACCCTCAAGCGTAACGAAAGACGATATTGTAAGCCTGAAATTCCAGGGCGATATTGAGCCGAACGATTTGGATAATGCAGGTGAAATCTTTCTGCAAATAAAAGCCTACACCGATGCGGGAAATGAATATGCAGTCCTGGAAAGAAATGCAAAAACCCGGATGCAACGCGAACTGGAAAACGGAAGAACATACAGCCTCACATTCTGGCCCTCCGAATACTTTGGGGTTCCCGAACAGGAATCCATTACCCGGATCGAATACTATTTCACAAACGAAGACGCTACCGCCTTTGTGAAAGAAACTCAGGACGATGGAACACAAACCTGGTTTTTGACGCCATTTACATGCAAATAATTATCAATAACTAAGAACAAAATCAGATTTTATGCATCAATTATTTAATAAAAATAAAAGACTTTTGTCATTCCTCCTGTTGTGGATGGCAATTTTATCAGGAACAGGACGCCTTGCTGCTCAGGAAAACCTTTCCGATACGATCTCGGTACAGAAAGCAGCAGTCGAGGAAAATCCCCTGGGAGCCGTATCCACTATTTATACGGACCAACTCTCGAAAACGTTGGCGACAACCATCATCCCTTCCCTGACAGGACGCTTGCCGGGTTTGGATATTTATCAGTACAGGGGTATCAAAGCGCACGCAATCACGTCGAACACCAACTGGGATCTGGCAGGATCGCTACCCGATTTCAGCATTGGCAAATACAGCGACAATACACAATTCTCGATCAGTTCACGCGGCGCCTCCCCACTGGTAATGATCGATGGTGTTCAATGCGAATTATTTTCGCTTGATCCCGAAGCCGTTGAATCCGTCTCCCTGCAAAAAGACGCCTTATCCTCCCTGCAACAGGGAATGAGAAGCGCACGCGGGCTGCTGGTCATCACGACCAAACAACCCGATGCCGGAGGATTTCAACTCTCATTTACCGGAAAATACGGGATGCAGCAAGCAGTCAACCTGCCCAAGCCCCTTCCCGCATACCAATACGCCTACCTCTTGAACGAAGCCCTGCAAAACGACGGGAAAAATCCCGTCTATTCCGCTGCCGATTTCAATGCCTTCCGCAATCATACCGATCCATTCGCCAATCCCGATGTGAACTGGTACGATCAAACAATGAAAAACCATGCGGCAATCCAGTCTTACAACCTGAATGCTTCGGGAGGAGGGAAAACGGCTCAATACTTTGTCAGCCTGGGATACATGAACGAAGAAGGACTTTTCCGTACCTCGTCCGCCAACAGCTACAATACCAATTTGAATTACGAACGTTACCTCATTACTTCCAAAATAAATGTGAACGTAACCGAACAGTTCAAAGTAAACCTGAGCCTGATCGGACGGATTGAAGACGAAAACCAGCCGGGCGCCACTGCCGATGATATTCTGTATTTCACCTATCTCACGCCGAACAATGCCTATCCGGTACGTAATCCGAACGGATCGTATGGAGGTAACATTTCTTTCCCCAACAATACCTGGGCGAAAACGGTCAATTCGGGATATATCAGCGACAATGCACGAAATGCCCTTGCCACCATTAACCTGAAATACGATATGGGAAAATGGATCAGGGGACTTTCCGCACAAGCCGACGGCAGTGTATTTACCGAAAGCCGGTCGGCGCTGATTCGCAACAAACAGGCGACTACCTACCAGTATAAACCCGGCGAAAACGGCAATGAACCAACTTATGATCCCTTTGGAGTGACTGTATCCCAATCCAATGATTTCGTTTCGGTTTCCAACTATCAATACATGTATGGACAGGTGGGACTGAATTATGAACGAACCGTTAAACAACATGCACTGGAAGCAAGACTCCTTGCCGATGTGCAGCAGGCAACCTTCAATTACAACCTGCCCGACCGACCTGCCAATGTCTACGGGAAACTCAAATACAACTATTCCCGGAAATACTTTGCAGAAGCAGCCATTAACCGGAGCTATTACAACGGCTATGCACCCGGCAAACAATGGGGAACATTCTATGCCTTCGGATTGGGCTGGGACTTGGCAAAAGAAAACTTTTTATCGAACGCAAAATATCTGGATCAATAGAAATTCCGCGGCGTTTACGGGAAAACCGGCAACGGGATCGACAATTCCGGTTACTATATCTGGCGGCAATCATTTACGGAAAATGCCACCATGATCTATCAACAGGGAACATCCCGAACCAACGGCTCGGTGGTTTACGAAATCAATCCCCTGAGCAATCCCAATATTTCCTGGGAAAAAGCCAACAAACTCAATATCGGAACCGACATTGCCCTGTTCAACAACCGCCTGTCTTTGACTGCCGACTTTTACCGCGATTATTACTACGACCTCTTGCAATCGCGAGGCAAAAGCATCGAATTGATCGGAATGAGTTATCCGACCGAAAATATCGGGGAAGCATTGATGAACGGCTTGGAACTCGCTTTGACTTACCGCGATTATGCAGGCGATTTTCATTATTATATAACCGCCAACTGGTCGCAGGAAAGATCGGAACTCCTCTATATGGACGAACAGGACTATGCCGGAGAAAATTGCAGGCATACCGGAAAACCCCTGACCTCCATTTTCGGACTGGTAGCCGATGGATTTTTTACTTCGGAAGAAGAAATCCAGTCTGCTCCCATTGTAGCCGGCTACGACCGGAAAAATATCCGTCCGGGCGACATCAAATATAAAAACCTGAATGGCGACAACGTCATTGACCAGTACGACCAGACGCTGATTGGCGGCGATAAGCCCATCTCTTATTTCGGTTTGGATCTGGGATTTGAATACAAAGGATTTGAAGTGTCGGCAATGCTGCAAGGCGTTTACAATTGGGATCGCTACATGTACGACGCCACATTGATGTCCGGATTTCAAAGCGTGAACCAGGGTTACGGACAGGCATACGAAACTGTCCTCAACCGCTGGACGCCGGAAACTGCCGCAACTGCAACATTGCCCCGCTTAAGCGCCGGTGGAAACGAATACAACTCGCAGCCCAATGGACTTTGGACTTCGCTCTGGATACAATCCTGCAATTACATCCGCCTGAGAAATCTGAGCGTGGGATATACTTTTCCTGAAACTTTATCCCGCAACTATTTAGCCGGGTTAAAAATCAAACTGTTTGTCGCCGGTCAGAATTTGTGGACGCAGTCGGCTTATGCTTACGGCGATCCGGAAGTTGGCTTCGACAGCTATCCCCTGATGCGCACTTTTTATACAGGAATTAATATCAAGTTTTAAACACAGACAATAATTCATAATACGTTTACTTATGAAGCTATATAACTATATTACAATCATGGCATTAAGTTCCATACTGATCTTCAATGCCTGCGACGAATACGAAGAAGCGCCTATTGAGCGATTTACGATTGATTATGTATTCTCTAAGACCGATTCGCTGGGAGATAAAGCCCAGAAATATTTGAATACAATCTATTATGCAATGGACAACGGGCATAACCGGGTAGGCAACGACTACCTGGATGCCGCTTCCGACGATGCGGTTTCCTCCTCTTTATCCGAAACATCCGTATATCGCTTGTCAACAGGTCAATACACCTCCTCCAATCTGGTTGGCGGAGAAATGGAATGGGGAAAATACTATACTGCCATCAGGCAAGCCAATACATTTATCCTGTACATAGACGATGTGCCGTTAATGGCAAAATTTATCAACGCAAACAACGACACCTTGCCCATGACAAGCGTATGGAAAGCCGAAGCGCGCTTTCTCAGAGCCTATTTCTATTTCGAACTGCTGAAACGATACGGGGGAATCCCGATTGTACGCGACGTCCCTTACGAAGTGAAAGACGATATGGAAATTCCGCGCAATTCATTTAAAGACTGTGTCCAATACATTATGGACGAATTAGACCTTGCCGTCGACAGTTTGCGTACAGCGCCTCTGGAAGATCCGGGCGGAACGGGACACGTCGTTACGCAGGGAGCCGCAAGAGCCTTGCAATGCCGCCTGTTGCTTTATGCCGCAAGTCCCCTTTTCAACGAAAGACCGATTGAGAATAACAATCCGTTGATCGGCTATCTCTCCTACGACCCGGAACGCTGGAAAACGGCTGCCGACAGCGCCCGTTCCTTTATGAATACCTGGAAAGGTATTTATACCCTGGGGCGCCAATTCAACGGAACGTTCCTGAACGACTATTCAAACAATTATAAAGAAGTGATCTTTTTCAGACAGGGATCAAGGAGTCAGTCGATTGAGAAAATAAATGGACCGCTCGGCTTTTCCGGTACAAACCAATCAACCGGACAAACCAGCCCCACTCAAAACCTGGTCGACGCCTTCCCCATGCTGGATGGAAAAGCAATCAGCGACCCAACATCGAAATACAATTATTCCTCCTCGTCGCAAAGCATGTATGATAACCGCGATCCACGCCTCAATTATACGGTATTGCATAACGGATCATCGTGGTTGAATAAAACCCTGGAAACCTACGCCGGGGGCGCTCACAATCCAACGAGCGCTACACAAACCACGAAAACATCCTATTACATGCGCAAATTCATGGGCAGTTTTGAAAAAGTCGATAACTATGCCGATGAACTCCATGTCTGGATACTCTTCCGCTACGCCGAGATCCTGCTCAACTTTGCAGAAGCCCAAAACGAATACGCCGGAGCTTCGAGCGAAGTTTACCAGGCTGTCATCGACTTGCGGAAACGGGCAGGCATTGAAGCCGGCAATGATAACTTATACGGACTTAAAGCCGGCATGACGAAAGACGAAATGCGCGAAATCATCCGGAACGAACGAAGGATTGAAATGGCGTTTGAAGAACAGCGTTACTGGGACATCCGCCGCTGGAGGACTGCCGAAGAGATATTCAAACAACCCTTGTACGGACTTTCCATTGCCAACAGCAGTGGCTTGCTGACTTTTTCCCGGACGCCGGTTGCAAGCATCTCTTTCGATCCGAAGAGGTATTTATATCCCATCCCCTATGCGGAAGTAATTAAAAACCGGAATATGGTTCAAAATCCGGAATAATAGAATTTTTTAATGATAAAAAAAATGAAAAGACTGATTATATTATTCATAAGCTTACAGTTTGTTGCCTCCGTCTTTGCGCAGCAAATACAGTTAAAAGGAAAAGTAAGTTCCATCGACGGGGAAGAACTTATTGGCGTGAACGTATTTGTTGAAGGTACAAGCAAAGGTACGGCGACCGATTTGGAAGGCAATTACCAGTTAAATGTAGCTTCCGGCGATAAAGTTTCTTTTACCTACCTCGGATTTAAGAAAGAAACAATCGTCGTCAAAGAGCAGAAAACAGTAAACGTAACGCTGGCTCCGGAACAGAACAGCCTCGACGAAGTGGTGGTTGTCGGTTACGGACAGGCAAAGCGCATCACGATGACCGGTTCCGTCAGTGCAGTTTCGGCGCGCGACATACGCATGATCCCGACTTCCAGCGTTCAGAACGCATTGTACGGTAAATTGCCGGGATTTTTCACCCAGCAACGTTCGGGACAACCCGGTCGCGACGCTTCCGATTTCTTTATCCGTGGAGTTAGCTCCTTAAACGAAAACGGAAACCAGCCCCTGATCATTGTAGATGACGTGCAATATTCCTACGATCAGTTGTCGCAAATCAATGTCAATGAAATAGAAAGCATTTCCATCCTGAAAGACGCTTCAACAACCGCCATTTACGGGATCAAGGGAGCGAATGGCGTACTGGTCGTCAAAACAAGACGCGGACGCGATGGCGCTCCGCAGATTAATGTGCGTCTGGAAAGCGGGGTACAAACGCCCGTGCGGACGCCAAAGTTCCTGAACGCTTACGAAACCGCCCAACTGGTCAATGAAGCTTACCGGAATGACGGATTGAACCCGCTTTTCTCGGACGATGACCTGCAACACTATCAAAGCGGAGATGATCCTTATGGACATCCGGACGTTAACTGGTATGAAGAAGTCTTCAAAAAAATGGCTTACCAGCAAAATGCCAACGTGGATATTTCGGGCGGCTCGCAAAAACTGAAGTACTTCATTACTGCCGGGATGTTTTCGCAAAACGGCCTGGTACGCGATTTCAGCGATCCGTTTAACGAAGTGAATACCAATTATAATTACAATCGCTTTAATTATCGTTCCAACCTGGATTTCAATGTGACGGAAACAACGAACCTGCGTCTGGATATGACCTCTCGCTTTATGAACATCAACGAACCCCGCAATTTGAATGCAACCGAAGAAATATACAATTTTTCCAAGATGCATCCTTATTCGGCTCCGGTAAAAAATCCCGACGGTTCGTATGCCTATATTTACGACACGGACGACAAGAATCCGACTTTGAATGCCCGTTTAGCCAACGAAGGTTACAAGCGGACGCGGCGATTCGATTCGAATATCCTCTTTGAAGCTGATCAAAAGCTCAATTTCGTAACGCAAGGACTTTCCGCCAAGTTGCGGGTAGCTTATTCAAGCATTGACGAAAACAACCGCCAGGCAGCAAGGTATGAGTATCCTACCTATCATTACGATGCATCGACGCAAACTTATAGCATTCATCCTAATCGCAAATATGCGTATGGCACTTATACAATCAACGGGTCGCAGGAAAAATCCATTAAGGACGTGAATTTGCAGGCTTTCCTGAATTACGAAAAAGTCATTCGCGACGATCACAACCTGAAGCTGATGCTGCTTTACAACCGGCAAAGTCAAACGGTCAATGCCAATGCCGAATTGTTGCTGTCGGGTCCCCAGGTACCGGCGAACTTTGAAGGTTATACCGGAACTATCGGTTATAATTTCAAGAACAAGTACCTTGCCGACCTGAATGTCGCTTATAACGGCACCGACCGGTTCGGGAAAAACAACCGCTTCGGCTTTTTTCCCGCCTTCGCATTGGGATACAGCATTTCGGAAGAAGACTTCTTCAAAGACGCCATTTCCAACGTTCAACTCTTGAAAGTGCGCGCTTCCTACGGCTTGGTCGGATCGGACGTAGCGCTCGGAAACCGCTACCTTTACAAACACGTTTACAAAGCAGGCGACGGTTATCCGTTTGGCGAATCCGGAGGAAACAACCTGTACGCTTCCTACAAGGAAGATGCCCTGGGCAATGACCGTGTGACATGGGAAAAAGCCCGGAAATTCGACCTGGGTATCGACGCCAATTTTCTGGACAAATTCTCCCTGGTCGTCGATTATTTCCACGACTACCGCTACGATCAGTTAGTGGAAAAGGAAGACATTTCCAAAGTGCTGGGCGTCAACGTTTCCCCGACGAATGTAGCCGAAACGGTTAACCAGGGTTTCGATGGACAGCTTGGTTTTCAAACCAAAATCGGCGCGGTTTATTTCAACACCAATCTGGTAATCTCGTATGCTAAAAACAAGATCATCTACAAAGCGGAAGCTCAGCAGCGTTATCCCTGGCTTGCCGAGACAGGCAGACCGATCGGACAACCTTTCGGTTATACTTTTACCGGCTATTATTCTCAAGACGACGTTGATCTCATTAACAGTTTACCGTCCGGCGATCCCGGTCGTCCGGCAGTTCCGAATACAGACGTTCCCATTCAGGCAGGCGATTTGAAATACAAGGATTTGAACAGCGACGGTGTGATTGATGATTTCGACAAAGGACCGATCGGACGTCCCAACCTGCCGAGTACTACCGCCGGATGGTCGTTTGGAGCCAATTATAAAGGCTTTTCCATCAACATTCTTCTTCAGGGATCGTTCGATTACAGTTTCAGTGTGGTTGGGACGGGGATAGAATCGTTCAAGAGCCAGTTTCAGCCGGTTCACCAGCAACGCTGGACGCAGGAAAGAGCCGATAACGGCGAAACAATCAACTTTCCCCGTTTGACGCGCAATCCATCGACCGTTAACAGCAGCGAAGCTTATATGTCCAACTTCTGGTTGATCAACGCCTGGTACCTGCGCTTGAAAACGGTGGATCTGGCTTACCAGCTCCCGGAGAAAATATTGCCTTCCCGGATTGGCAGCGCCCGCCTGTACGTGAATGCTTATAACCTGTTTACACTGACGAATTACGATAAGTATCAACAGGATCCGGAAATAAAAACCAATTCGGCAGGCGACGCCTATATGAACCAGCGGGTAATTAACCTGGGTATACAACTGTCGTTTTAAAAAACTAAAAGCTAAAAACTAAAAGTTGCGCGAAGCGCGGCAAACAGGCGTCAGCCAATTCTTAGTTCTTAACTCTTAATTCTTAGTTAGTTTTTAATTCTTATGGGGCAATTTCGCATCCTATATTATTTATAGGTATTTTTATTGTCGTCGGT
>JAISFI010000367.1 GCA_031263685.1 Dysgonamonadaceae bacterium
AAATAAGATGGCAATTATATTATAAGAAGCATTTCAGGCACACCGTCCGATTTTGACGCTCCGATTTTCATAAATCCGGCTAATTTTGTCCTTCGCACACATGTGCAAACCATTTTTCCGGCTGATTTTGTCCTTCGCACACGTGTGCAAACCATTTTTCCAACTGATTTTGTCCTTCGCACACGTGTGCAAACCATTTTTCCAACTGATTTTGTCTTTCGCACACGTGTGCAAACCATTTTTCCGGCTGATTTTGTCTTTCGCACACGTGTGCAAACCATTTTTCAAACTTGTTTTGCCATTTTATTTTTTACACGTTACATAAATTTCATCATAAAAAAAACATGGCTTCCCGATATTCGACAGGAAGCCATGTTCATTATTCACTGTTAATTGTTCACTGTTATTTCAGTTTTGCTTTTTTGATAAAGAACTGAGCCAGTTCCCTGCCAGCCTTTGCATAACATTCCTGAATACGGAATCCGGCGTCGAAATCGGTACCCAGGAAATTGTTTGCCGAAGCATTGCGTACCCTGATAGTGGCAACCTCTTCACCTGTGGCGATTTTATACACCTTGCAGGTGAGGTCAATGGCAGCATTTTTCCTGACTACTCCCACGTTAAAGCCGGGTTCGGTAAAATCCGTATTGATTTCAATCCGGTATTCCGCACCCTGGCTGTCGCTGTAGCCCGATTCGATGCCATACTTTTCCAGGTATTTGTCAAACAGTTCCATGAATTTGGGAACAAAGCGTTCTTCCCTGTCCCCTATCCATGCTTTTTTCCAGATGTCTCCTCTTCCCGGCTCTTTTGCGTTATAGTCGGAGATCTTTTTTTCCATATACTCGGATTCGGTCATTCTGCCTACAACCATATCTTCGTACGTGAAAATGAGTTGAACAACCTTCTGATTCCTTATGAAATCAACGGAACCGGAAGTAACTGTAATCTTTTGAGAAAACAGTGATGCCGTAAAACAGCAAGCAATCAATGTAATTAATAATTTTTTCATCTGCGATAATATTAGAATATTAATACTTTGTAATAAATAAAGTGCAAAGTTATATGAAATTTGCATACTTTCCGGTCTGTTCATAACTTTTAATCGCGTCATTTTATATGTCTTTACATTTTCGTAACACGAGGCCGGACATCTTGTTTTTTAAAACAATTAACTTTGCGTCTTAAATAGCATCATCGAGAATGACAAAGGATAAAGAAGTTAAAAAGACAGTTACGGACAACAAAAAACGGAAAGAGGCCGCGCCTTTCATCTGGGGATTACTGATTTGCGCATTAAGCATATATCTGTTTTTCTCATTTCTCACATATCCGTTTAAGCGGACGCATCCCTCTTCGGGCGACGGCAAAGTCGGCGAAATGGGTATTGGAATTGCAGAAGTATTTGTATCAACCTTCGGACTGGGCGCACTGGCGGTGCCGGCAATACTTTTTCTAATCGGCATGCAAATATTCCGTCCGGGTAAGAAATTCGTCAAAACCCTGACAATACTTATCCTCGGCGCCGTTTTAGCATCCGTAACACTAATGTTCCTGTTTCACGGAGTGAAGACAAGAACCTGGCTTGGACACGGATTGGGAGGCGATTTCGGATATTTTATGTTCGACCTGCTGAAAATAAAAATCGGAATAATCGGTACCGGACTGTTGCTGCTGATATCAATAATTGCCTATGGCCTTTTCATTACTCCCAAAACCGTAACCGTCATCCGAATGGCATACCGCAAGCTGATTGCCTCCGTCAAGCGGATCTCCTTCAAAAGGAATAAGGCAAAGGTTAAAACAGGGAAAAAGGCAAACGCGGATACCCTCGAAGATCTCCCGCATAAGGATGAAAACGGTTCGGATGAAAGCAAGCTCGACGAAAACGGGTTGGATGAAAGCGACGATTTTATAGTGGTGCGAAATACCGGCGACGGTGATGAAAAACCCGACAGGCCGGACAGGGAACAGATGCCGCCGATCCCGTCGTATGACAGAAATATCGATTTGGGCACCACAGTAATAGAAGAAGAATATCTCCCCGAGGAATCGCTGACGGGCGAACTGTACGACCCGACCAAAGACCTTTCAGGCTATCAGCGTCCGCCGGTAGATTTGCTCGAAGACTATAAAACCCATGGCGACAAGATAGACAGCGATGAGCTGAGAAGAAACAAGGATAAGATAGTGGAAATTCTCGGACAGTATAAAATAGGTATCGAGAAAATTTATGCCACCGTCGGCCCCACCGTTACCCTCTACGAAATAGTTCCGCGAGAAGGCATCCGCATTGCCCAGATCAGGCGTCTTGAAGATGACATTGCCCTGCGCATTGCCGCCACGGGAGTACGCATCATTGCCCCGATGCCCGGAAAGGGAACGGTTGGCATCGAAGTTCCCAACGAAAAGCCGGATATTGTCTCCATGCGCTCAATCATCAAATCGGCAAAGTTCCAGGAATCCAAATTCGATTTGCCGGTAGCGCTGGGCAAAACCATCCTGGGCGAAATCTATGCCTTCGACCTCGCAAAAATGCCCCACCTCCTTGTGGCGGGTGCAACGGGACAGGGAAAATCGGTTGGACTGAATGCCATACTCACCTCCCTGCTGTACAAGAAGCATCCCGCAGAATTGAAAATCGTCATGGTTGACCCCAAAAAGGTGGAACTTACGCCGTACAACAAAATCGAAAAGCATTTCCTTGCCAAGCTCCCCGATACGGAAGAACCCATCATAACCGATACGCAAAAAGTGGTTTACACCCTGAAATCACTGTGCATGGAAATGGACAGCCGCTATGACCTTCTCAAAGTAGCAGGCGTAAGAAATGTGAAGGAATACAACGAAAAGTTTGTGAACCGACGGCTGAATCCCTTGAAAGGACACAGGTACATGCCCTATATCCTGCTCGTTATCGACGAGTATGCCGACCTTATCATGACCGCCGGAAAGGAAGTCGAGGAACCCATAGCCCGTTTAGCCCAGCTGGCGCGCGCTATAGGAATACACCTGATTATTGCCACACAACGTCCTACAACTAATATTATCACCGGACTAATCAAATCCAACTTCCCTGCCCGCATCGCATTCCGAGTTATGTCGATGATCGATTCGCGAACAATCCTCGACGTTCCCGGAGCCAACCGGCTCATCGGACGCGGCGATATGCTCATTATATCCGCAGGCGTCGCCGACCCGATTCGTGTACAGTGCGCTCTCGTCGAGACCCCCGAAGTTGATCGGGTTACGGACTTTATCCGCTCACAGCCGGGTTATGACGCCGCATACGACTTGCCCGAATATGTGGACGAAAAAAGCGCGGAAAAACAAATCGACATGCAAAACCTCGACCCGATGTTTGAAGATGCCGCAAAAGTTATCGTCCAAAATCAAATTGGCTCGACATCCCTTATCCAGAGAAAACTATCCTTAGGATACAACAGGGCGGGACGGATAATGGACCAGCTACAGGCCTCGGGAATCGTTGGCCCTGCCGACGGCAGCAAACCGCGCCAAGTTCTCATATCCGACCTGTTGAGCCTTGACAGTATTTTGACTGCATACAGGAAATAAAAATAACAGATTCAGGAAATAAGGGCTTTAACCCAATGGCGTCAAGTTAAGCCATAAGAAGCTCTGAAAGAGCGATATCAATAGCACAGGGTAACGCCCTGTGTAGAAAATGCGTCCTCACCATCAAGCCCCAACGGGGCGTAATCAGGTTTGTTTCATTTGATTACGCCCCTTCAGGGCTTGGTAAATGTGATGCGTTCCGTTCATGGGGCGTTGCCCCATGCTATTGATTAT
>JAISFI010000442.1 GCA_031263685.1 Dysgonamonadaceae bacterium
ATGGCGGATGCTATTTTTTTCCCGTTGATGGAGAATGTGTTGTTGTCTTTGGAGAAGAATGCGTATTCGGTGAAGGGGAGGAGGACGGTGTAGAGGTTTTCGGATTTCAGTTCGATGGCAAGGAAGATGTTTTGCGTCTGTTCTTCGCGGCTTTGCCCGGCGATGTCGCTGATGGCGACCAGGGGGACGTTGTATATGCCGGCGAAGTTGCGGCCGGTGTAGACGTATGATATGCTTGGTTTGCGGCTTACGATGACGGCGTCTTTTGCAAGGTTGTCGTTAGCCCAGCGGCTCATTTTGATAAAGTTTTCCCAGTCGGATGTCAGGCCGTAGAGGTCGTTGCCGGCCAGGTTTTGCTGCAGTACGGGCAGGTTTTCGCCGACTTTTGCTTTCATGTGTATACCGGTTCCGACGAGTAAGGCCGTTAATATGAGGGGATAGATGGCGGTCAGTTTTTTGAAGCGACGGTTTTTCAGGAGGTAATAGATGCCTCCGAGGAGGAAGAGGAGCATGAAGGGATAGTAGATCATGATCAGCCGGTCCTGCTCCCAGACGGTCTGGAGGAGGATGAAGCTTGCGATGTTCATGATGCCGGCGTAGAGGCCGGTGAAAAACAGGGGTTTGCTTTTTTTGTATACGGCTATGATGCAAACGAGAAACAGGGCGTAAGTGATGACGGTTAGCAGCGGTTTCGAGTCTAATGTGACGGCGGTGGTTCTCAGGCCCATAAACTGGTACAGGAATTTGGAGAGGTATACGTTGGAATTTACGATTAGGCGGTTGATGAATCCGGGCAGGTCTTCCATGCCCTGTTCGTGGTTGTAAAAGTTCCGGGCCAGGTAGTTGTATATATTGTATGCTGCGCCTGAAGCCGGCCATACGGCTTTTTTTATCAGGCTGAACACGATGAAGACGGCGCCGGATGCGGTGACGGAGTACAGCAGGTTTTTCCATTGCCGGCGGAAGCTGAAGTAGGCGATGACTGCGCCCAGGACGGCATAGCCGATCGTGCGGGTGAGTCCCATGGCGAGGAAGCAGAGTCCGATGAGGAGGAATTTTCGCCAGTCTGTTTTCAGTTGCAGGGGGGCGGTACGGCTGTCGTTCCAGAAGTATTTTGAGAACAGGTAGATGAAGAGCGCCTGGGTGAGCATGAAGAACGGCTCGCTGTATGTATGGCAGGCGTAGAAGAATATGTAGGGGCAAAGGCTGGTGATCAGCAGTGCGGGCATCAGCACGGACGCCGGTATTTTACCCCGGAAACTCGCGTACATGAGCCATATTGAAGCGACGATGAAAAGTGCGGAAAGGGATTTTATCAGGATCAGGTTCAGTCCGCCGGCGAGAAACGGGGCGATGACGATGGGGTATAATGCACCCCGTCCGCCGGGGTATGCGAAATGTTTTATGAAATTCTGAGCGTTTATGATATAGTCGCAGTCATCTCCGCTAAGGCTTACTTTGCAGTCGAACATCAGGATGCTCATGACGGTTCCTAAAGCAAGCGACACGAGGAGAAACGTTTTTTCGTGTTTTCCGAAGAATGAATCCATCCGGCTGAGCAGGCCGGTCTGTTCGTGTTTATTTTTTTTCATAGTTGCGCGTTTTATTTGAAGATTTTAAATTTAAACAGTTTCATTTTCTGCAGCCTGTAGGCAAAAGAGACGCCTAAAACTCCCAGTCCGTATCGGATGCTTCTGCGCAGGTTGATGGACGACGCTTCTGCGAAATATTTTGTCGGACAGCTGATTTCGCCGATGCGGAAGCCTTCGTAAAAGATTTGCGCCAGCATCTGGTTGTCGAACACAAAATCGTCGGAATTGCGGTTGTAGTCGACGGCCGACAGGACTTCTTTCGTAAAAGCCCGGTAGCCTGTATGATATTCACTCAGTTTCTGTCCCATCAGGAGGTTTTGCACCAGCGTCAGGCCGCGGTTTGCGACGTATTTGTAGCGCGGCATCCCGCCCTCGAGCGCACCTTTTCCCAGGATCCGGGATGCGATGACAACAGGATACAGCCCGTTTGCAATCATCCGGCAGATGGGTTCAATCAGCAGCGGGGTGTATTGATAATCGGGATGCAGCATGACGATGATGTCTGAGCCTATTTCCAGGGCTTTGTTATAACACGTTTTCTGGTTTCCGCCGTAACCTTTGTTTCTATCGTGGCGGATCACATACTGTATCTCCAGTTCGCGTGCCAGCGCCGCAGTCCTGTCCGCACTCGCATCGTCTACCAGTATCACATTGTCGACGATATCGAACGGGATTTCGTCATACGTTTTTTTCAGCGTCTGTTCCGCATTATACGCCGGCATCACCACTGTTATTACTTTCGCATTGATCATACAAGAAATATAAATTTGTGCAAAAATACTTGTTTTTTTGGGTTTTGCAAAAAAAATGACAGATGTCCTGATTTTGTCCGCCACGCCCAAGTCCGATTTTTCAAATTCCGATTGGTGTACTGCAAACGAAACGATTAAGAATATTACTCTTGGAAAGATTTATGATCAAACAATTGTTGTTGCGTTGTTTTTTCTCCACGATTCAGTGAAAGACCTTCTCTGTTCCAAAAAAAATCTTCACCGGCATGTTTTATCCTGTGTCTGATTGCGGATTTTAATATAATACTATATCTCCCGTCAGCTAAATTCTCGGTTTTATCTACGCTTAAATAGTAATCGGCAACCTGTATGATAAGATCTAAAAGAAGTTTGTCTTCTTTCAGCAGAATACCTTTTTTATCAATCCCGTCTTCTATTTTAAAGTTTGTATACGTAGTTACAATGGTTAGGAAATATTTTGCCAACAAACTGTACAGGGTAGACCATACCATATCGTCCGCCTGCAATTTGGGAAATTGCAGGATCGCATTATGCAACCCGTCCAAAAGAATACCGGTAAAAGGTTCCCCTTCTAAAATCGCAGCGTCCAGTTTGGTCAGTATTTTACTAATAAAATCTTCCGGCGTCAGATAACCGGAATAAAAACAAAGACATTCAAGGCTCGAATTTTGAAATTTCTCCTTATTTGAGTTAACTAATTTCTTTATCAACCCTTCATAATATTTTTGAGGATACAATAAAGAAACTACAAGCGTTTTCCTTTTTTTATGAATATCCGGGTCACTTGGATCGGGAGAATCCTTTTGCTGTTTTTTCAGGGGATACATCAACAAAGACAACGCCAACCCGGCTTTTCCCGAACTCCCATAGCCATGCAATAATATCTGCGATTTATCCCACAACACTAACTTTGTATTGCATTGAGCGTTTTCCTTAAAAAAATTAATATAGTACTCGTAAGACGGCAATGGCCTTGACAGAAACTCGACCCTATCAATCTGTGAAGGAAGCTGTGGAGATATGTACAGGCCATTTCCAGACGTATGAAATACATGTGCACCAGGTCGCGAACTTTGATAACGCGTTTTTAACAGTTGTAGGATGCGTTCCGGTTTTTCTTTTTGTGTCTGTGTTCCGGAATATTTCAGATTAATTACTACATCTACCATGTAGTCAATGTCATGATGAAAGGTTTCGCTATTTGATGAAATCAATACAACGATCGCATTTAACGCTCTGCAACTCTCAATAAATTTTTCAAGATTGGCGCCTTCTTTAATGAACGAACGAATACTGTCAATGACAATAACCAGCGGACAGACAGACGGCAGCATTTTTTTTGATTCATTCAGTTTGTCAGTTGATTCATTCGGCTCATCCTTTTCCAAAGTTTCTCTTATTTCATCAATCGCTTTATCGAACAATTCAAATCTTTCGGAAGCATCAATATTATACAGAGGTATCTCTATAGGATGGAACCAACTTTTATTTTCCTTATAAAAGGATAATCCCGTCAGGGATGTCGGAAATAATGATAATAATCTGTTTCGTAAATCATCTTCTTTTTCTTCCAGCGAGAGGTAAAATACTTGTGTGCCGTATGGCGACAAAGCGGCAGACAGAGCCAGGGCAAGCGAAGTTTTTCCGGTACCGGCATCGCCGCTTACCCGGATGATAAGATTCGATTTGGAATCGGTTTTGAGACCGCCTTGAAAAATCGTATCTGCGCCTTTTATCGGAAGAGGTATCCCGCTTAATTCATTCATCAGCAAAGATGCGTCGGGAAACATGTCATAATAGCTAAGCTTATGAAATCCCATCTTTATTGGCGCAGCGTCAGACAACTCTCCGCCATCTAAATATTTTTCCGCAGCAGTTCTGTCGCTAAAACGGAAATAAAAAATACCTTTCATGGCTATAAAATGGGCAAGCATTAATTTCACAGGATCGGTTGCCGGGGATATGTTATCGCCTTTTTTTGCGCTATTTGCAAAAATGTCACGTATCTTATTTATATCGCGTATATTGAACGACTTGAATGTGTCATGAAGCAAGGGATGCTCTGGAAATACTTTAAACAATTCGTATAATAATGTGCGACAAAATAATAGTGCATAAGCGGCCGATTGAGGTTCTTCCGGAACAGTAAGCATTTGATACAATATATATAATGGCGATGGAATACCGCATCCATACGATTTCTGATCCTGTACATCGGCATACGCATTGATAAGCAGGTTCGGCAAACGATTGTTATCGCCGGACAGATGCGCATCTTTTTTGTCCGCTTTCCCCAATTCGTAAAGCGGAGCAAAGTATTTTTTCAATTTGGTCATTTCTTCCTGCGTAAGGTCTTCTTCATTCAGATTCTTTTCCAACTGAATCAGATATTTAAGTGCGGGAAAAATACACTTGAGTAATTTTATGCC
>JAISFI010000418.1 GCA_031263685.1 Dysgonamonadaceae bacterium
GATCAGGAACTAAGGAACACGCCGAACAACACCGACCCCGACCCATACAAAAGTGCCGACCTGTTCAAATTCGTCACCCCCGAAGCCATGAGCACCGAAGCCGGACATTTGGCCGTCAGCACCGACTTAAAGGAGTGGTGGTATCAAATACAGTTTACCCGAGTCCCCGCAAGTGTAATTCAAAATAACGGAGTCGATCAAGACCTCACCCAGGTTGCGATTACTTCCATTTCCAACGGGAATGAGAATAGGACATGGTGGAAAATTACCGGAGCAGGAACCGACTATAAAATAGTCGCTTACGACGGCAATGAATTTGGTTTCACCGGCAGTACCAGTAGCGACAAAATGAAAGCGGTAGCCACCGGCAACGGTAATTCATTTCAACTAAGAAACAAAAGCGGCGGCGCTTGGGGACTGGAAATGGGAGGAACTCCTCCCATATCAGGCAACACCGGCAGTATCTATCCCAATGATCAAAGTAGCAAAGCGGGTTTGTATAGCTTCGATCAGGGCAGTGAGCTTGCATTCATTCCCAAGTACACGAATTGGATAACCAGGGCAAACAGTGAAATAGATGTAGCTGAACTTGAAAATTCGGAAGATGAAATTGTTTTTCGTTCTGATGATACCGGAACGGGGCAATTGACCGGCGCCACCAGCTTTACGCCTCTCGGCAAAGTGAAATTAATAAAAACATTCAAAACCAACCAGTGGTACCCCATCGGCTTCCCGTTTGCAATTGATAACAACGCTATTACAATCACATACGGAACGACAACTGTAGCGGGTGTGATATACGATGGCGACACGGGTCATAATGAATTTACTGCTCCATCCGGAGCAGCAGGATCTAAAGGCAACTTCTTTGTAAAAAAATACGACGCAGACATTAACTATTTCGTATTTGACGATGCAATTACCCCCAATATCGGCTATATTATCGAATTTCCGAAAGATGAATTTAAAGTAAATGGCGAAGGAGTGGGCGAAGTTGTAGTTACATTCGTTTCGACGGCATCACCTGAATTGACAATAGGGGCTACCGGCACGGGTATTCCGTCGGAGAATACAAACCTTTCTTTAATAGTCAATCCGAACGTAAGCAACATTACTGGAATTGTAGGCGCTAAGGATTATTATCAATATGATTATGAGCAGAACAGGTTTAGCCGTATAGGAGAAGACGGTACAGAAAATGTAACACTGGGAGAAACGCCGCTCAAGCCTTTTGAAGCCATCATAGCCGTCAAAACAGGTACGAGCGAAAATGACTTCCGGTCATCTATCGGCGACGGTTTGGGCGGAACCACAGCGCTGGAGCCGCTTCCCGGCGTTGAAGAACCGCGGGAAGTCCGGTATTATACCATGCAGGGCATCCGCATCTATTCGCCGCAGGTAAACGGCGTCTATATTGTAAAAAAAGTGTATGCTTCGGGAAAAACCGACATATCTAAAGTAATCTATAAAAATAAAGGACTATGAAAACTTCAAAAGGAGTATTATTATTTATACTTATCGGCATATTCATTGCCAGCGGCGTTTCGGCGCAAAACTCAGGTTATTCTTCAACCATGCAGAAAAGTGTCGATAACTGGTTGAGCAGCTCGACGTTTACCGAAGATTATGAGGATGTGCAATCGATATCTGCTCCGACCTCGGATCCGAAGGTTACTCCCGTGGGCGATTCGCTGTTTACTGTTGTCCTGTTGTCGGGGCTTTATTTGCTTTGGAACAGGAAGAGAAACAAAAACGTCGTTTAATTTGCTTTGATACAGACGTTTAAAGTGTACTATTGTTTCATCATTGCAAAAGCAATAGCTTGAAGCAATTCACCGTAACCCCCAATTGATTCGCTTCGTTGGGGGTTATTCGTATTTAACCCTGCTGGGTTGTGTAACAATTTGAATAGTTTTTAGTTCTTCCTGTCCATGTATAATTGGAAAATTTCATGTACATTTGCGCTCCACTATAAAGATAAAACATAGATGGAGTTTATGTTAAAGATATGTATAAATATGATTTTCTGATCATCGGATCGGGTATTGCGGGCATGAGTTTTGCCCTGAAAGTGGCGCATAAAGGCAAAGTTGCTATCGTCTGTAAAAATTCACTGGAGGATGCGAATACCTACTATGCACAGGGAGGAATTGCCTCGGTGACTTCTCAAATAGATCAGTTTGAGAAACATATAGAAGACACGATGATTGCCGGTAGCTTTCTTAGCGACCGGTCGGTTGTAGAAAAAGTAGTCCGTGAAGCTCCTGCCCAGATAGAAGAACTGATTAGTTGGGGCGTGGATTTCGACAAAGATGAAAAAGGAAACTTTGATTTGCACCGTGAAGGCGGACACTCGGAGTTTCGCATCCTCCACCACAAGGACAATACCGGTGCGGAAATACAGGAAAGTCTGATCCGTGCCATCAAAAAACATCCGAACATCAAAGTCTTCGAGCATCATTTTGCCATAGAAATCATTACACAGCATCATTTAGGCATCAAAGTTACCCGTCATACAGACCATATTGAGTGTTACGGCGCTTATGTCCTGAATCAGCAGACCAATCACATCCATACTATCCTCTCTAAGGTTAGTTTGATGGCGACCGGCGGTATCGGTAATATCTACCAGACCACAACGAATCCCATCATCGCTACCGGCGATGGAATTGCGATGGTGTACCGCGCCAAAGGACAAATCAAGGACATGGAATTTGTGCAATTCCATCCTACCGCCTTGTTTCATCCGGGCGATAGGCCTTCGTTTCTCATCACGGAAGCCATGCGTGGCTATGGCGCCGTATTGAGAACTAAATCCGGGAAAAAATTCATGCATAAGTACGACGAAAGAGAATCGCTGGCGCCGCGTGATGTTGTTGCCCGCGCCATTGATACGGAAATGAAGAACAGGGGAGATGATTTTGTTTATTTGGATGTTACCCACAAGGATCCGGAAGAAACAAAAAAGCATTTTCCCACCATCTACGAAAAATGTTTGAAATATGGCGTCGACATTACCAAAGACTTTATTCCGGTAGCTCCGGCGGCTCATTATCTTTGTGGCGGGATTTTAGTCGACGTCAACGGACAATCTACCATCAATCGCTTGTATGCCAACGGAGAATGTGCCTGCACAGGCTTGCACGGCGCTAATCGCCTGGCATCCAATTCGCTGATAGAAGCCGTGGTATATGCCGATGCAGCGGCTAAACATGCCTTGTCGACCATTGACGCCATCACCTTCCGAAATGATGTTCCGGATTGGAATGACGAAGGGACCTCCTTGCCGGAAGAGATGGTCTTGATTACACAAAGTGTGAAAGAAGTAGAACAAATCATGTCGTCGTATGTCGGCATCGTTCGTTCCAATCTTCGCTTGAAGCGAGCCTTCGACCGGCTGGAGATTTTATATCAGGAAACGGAAAACCTGTATCAACGCTCTATCGTTTCCCGCGAGATATGCGAATTGCGTAATATTATCAATACCGGCTATTTAGTTATCAAACAAGCCATGGAGCGCAAGGAAAGTCGCGGTCTGCATTACTCCATTGATTATCCGGAGAAAAGTTGAAAATAGCAGCGTTCATCGAGAAACATCGCCTATTGTCTCCCGGAGCGACGGTAATTGTGGGTTTCAGCGGCGGCGCCGATTCCGTTGCCTTGTTGCATGTGCTGCACCGGTTAGGTTACAAATGTATTGCCGCTCACTGTAATTTTCATCTACGGGGCGCAGAATCTTTGCGCGACGAGATGTTTGCCTGCAATTTTGCCCAATCGTTGCACATCCCTGTCGAAAAAACGGACTTTGATACGCGTCGATATGCTTCGGAACAACATATTTCTATTGAGATGGCTGCTCGCGATTTGCGTTATGCCTGGTTTGAAACCTTGCGGGTTAACTGTCAGGCCGAAGCCATTGCCGTAGCTCATCATCAAGACGATAGTGTGGAAACGGTTCTGCTGAATCTGATACGGGGTACTGGGATTCGGGGTTTGAGTGGTATTCGTGTCCGGTCGGGCGCAGTGGTACGACCGCTGTTGGGGGTCGGTAAGGCAGAGATATTGGCATACATTCGGGAACATCGTTTGGATTTTGTGACCGATAGCAGTAACCAGACGCTGGAATATACCCGAAACATTATCCGTTTGCAGGTATTACCCTTGTTGCAGACGATAAACCCTTCCGTAGCAGATGCTATTGAGAGGACTGCCAGCCATTTGTCTCAAGCGGTAAAAGTGTACGAAACCGCTATTGCTCAAGCGAAATCTACGGTCTTAGTGTCGGGAGAGAATGGAGATATACGGGTGGATATAAAAAAGATACAGACGTTTCCTTCGCCGGAAGCTTTGTTGTATGAAATACTGTCCGGATATGGATTCAATGATTCCGTCATCCGGGATATTGGAGATGCGCTGAATGGGCAAGCCGGGAAGTTGTTTTATGCTCCTTCTCATCGGCTTATTAAAGATAGAGAATGGCTGATTATCCATCCGATGGATGCGCCGCCGACGCCGGATGTATCGCTTGATATTCCTGAAGCTATGGAACGTATAACAATTCCCATTTCCTTGGCGCTTTCCTTACCTTTTTCCTTGACTATGGAAACGCTTGCCTGTTCTCCCGATTTTCCTTTCAGTTCGGATCAGTCCGTTGCCTATTTTGACAAAGATAAACTTCGCTTTCCGTTACAGCTTCGGAAATGGCGGAAAGGAGATGTTTTCGTACCCTTCGGGATGAAAGGGAAACAGAAAGTTGGGAAGTATTTCAAAGACCATCTCTTCAGCCGGTCGCAGAAAGAAGCGGCCTGGTTGCTTTGCAGTGGAGATGATATTATTTGGATTGTCAATGAACGGTCGGACAATCGCTACCGAGTAGGGCCAGAAACGCGGTCTGTGCTCATCTTGAAAGTCAATCGTTGCCGATGATCTCTTCCAATGGTTTCCTTACAAATTCCCGTTCCCGGTATCGGGGGTGAGGAAGTGTCAGTTCCGGAATGTCGATAGTCAGTTGGTCGTACAGAATCAGGTCGATGTCGATAATCCGGTCTTGATATGAGCCTTGAGATTTCTTTTCCCGTCCCATCTCTCTTTCTATTGCCTGCGTGATGTACAGCACCAGACGGGGCAGTAGCCGGGTTTCTACCCGTATGGCCATATTCAGGAAAGAGTGTGCCGATTGGAATCCCCAAGGATCGGTTTCATAGATAGATGAAACAGCCGATACGGTTCCGATTCTCGTTTTTATTTCCCGGATGGCTGTTTGTAAATAAGCATTTTTATCTCCGAGATTGCTTCCTAAACTGAGAAAAACGGTATGTAACGGCAGGTTAAGGTTCATCGAAGCATCTATATAATCAGCATCGCATCGCCATAAGCGCCGAAATGATACTTTTCTTTGATAGCCAATTGATAAGCATCCATGATCAAATCATATCCTCCGAACGCAGCGGTCAGCATCAGCATGGTCGACAACGGCAGATGAAAGTTGGTGACCATATCCGTTGCAACAGTAAAATCGTAGGCCGGAAAGATAAATTTATTACTCCATCCGTCGAAAGGTTTCAGATGTCCTGCCGTAGTGACTGTACTCTCTATTGTCCGCATAACGGTTGTCCCGACGGCGCATATACGGCGATTACTGTCTTTGGCTTTATTGACGATGTTGACGGTTTCTTCGGTGACGATCATCTGTTCGGAATCCATCTTATGCTTCGTCAGGTCTTCCACATCTATTTCCCGGAAATTTCCCAATCCGCAGTGTGAAGTCACATAAGCAAATTCGCAACTGCAAATCTCCATCCGCTTCAATAGCTCCCGGCTGAAATGCAAGCCTGCGGCGGGAGCGATTACGGCGCCTTCGTGCCTGGAAAAGATCGTTTGATAACGTTCGGCGTCTTCCGGCGTTACCGGACGGTCGATATATTTAGGCAATGGCGTTTCTCCCAATGCGAACAAATTCTTTTTAAATTCTTCGTGAGAGCCGTCGTATAAGAATCTCAGCGTGCGGCCGCGGGAAGTTGTATTGTCGATAACTTCGGCAACCATAGAGTCGTCATCTCCAAAATAAAGCTTGTTTCCGATTCTTATCTTTCGGGCGGGATCGACTAAAACATCCCATAACCTCAATTCCCGGTTGAGTTCTCGCAGTAAAAACACTTCTATTTTTGCACCTGTTTTTTCTTTATTGCCATATAATCTGGCAGGAAATACCTGTGTATCATTAAATATGAAAAGGTCTTTACTTCCAAAATAACTCAGGATGTCTTTGAACGTTTTATGTTCAATATCGCCTTGTTTGCGATTTATAACCATCATTCTGGATTCATCCCTGTTTTTACTGGGATATGCAGCGATTAATCCGTCCGGTAGATTAAATTTGAATTGTGAGAGTTTCATAAGAAAAAATTTACGAATTAAAAATTATGAATTACGAAAAACCGAATAAGATTCATTGCAATCCATTGAGCATTATGTTGCTGAATAAGTGACGTCATCTTCAAATAACTGATTTATATTTTCAATCTTCATGCATTTGTCTAAATCGACATCGCCAATCCTAGTTCTTACAAGTTCCGTCAGATGTGCTCCGGAACGTAACGCCACGCCAATATCTCTGGCTAAAGCCCTGATATACGTTCCCTTGCTGCATACGACGCGAATCGTGATTTCCGGCATATTGTATGCCAGGAGTTCAATTTCGTCGATCACAAGCGTCTTTGCCTTCAGGTTTACTGCGATGCCCTTTCTGGCAAGTTCGTACGCTCTGTCTCCATTTATTTTACAGGCAGAAAAAGCAGGAGGTTCCTGTTCTATACTGCCGATAAAGCGGCTTAACGTTTCTGTTACAATCTCTTTCGAGATATGATCGACATCATAACGTCCGTCTATTTCGGTCTCTAAATCGAAAGAAGGCGTTGTTTCTCCCAATTTAAGGGTGGCAACATATTCTTTCGTTTGGCATTGGAACGCATCGATACGTTTTGTTGCTTTGCCGGTGCAAATAATCATAACACCGGTGGCTAATGGGTCGAGCGTTCCGGCGTGTCCGACTTTTATTTTTTTTACTTTCAGGTGTTGAGAGATTCGAGAACGAATTTTTGCCACCAAATCGAAAGATGTCCAATGCAAAGGTTTATCAAAATAAATGATTGCTCCGTCTTGAAAGTTCATACTTTTTCTTTAGATGATACTCAAACTACGTCCGCTCAGCAATAAAACCAGTATCAATCCGCCGATGATAATTCTGTAATATCCGAACACTTTGAAGCCGTATTTTGTAATGTAACCGATAAAAAACCGAATAGCAGCCATTGCAACAACAAAGGCAATGATGTTGCCGATGAGCAGGATAGAGATATTGTCGGTCAAGATTTGAACACCTTCCGGAGCTAAAAACAGCTTCAACACTTTGTAGGCCGAAGCTGCAAACATGGTTGGAACAGCCAGAAAAAATGAAAATTCCGCTGCTTGTTTCCTGGAAAGTTTTTGCGCCATCCCTCCCACAATGGTAGCCATAGAGCGGGATACTCCCGGAATCATGGCGACGCATTGGGCAAGCCCGACAAATAACGCTTTTTTGCAGGTGATTGTTTGATCTTTGTCTGTTTTATTGAATATTTTATCGACAAAGAGCATGAAAATTCCTCCAGCAATTAGCATACTTGCTACGACCCATACATTTTCCAAAAGTTCGTCTATGTAGTCGGACAATAAAAAGCCGAGTATCGCCGCCGGGATAAAAGCCACGAGCAGTTTCCAATAGAAATCAATGCTTTGAATAAATCTTTTGAAATACAGCACAACGACAGAAAGTATGGCTCCGAACTGTATGATAACCGTGAATGCTTTGACAAATGCCGAACTTTCCATGTTCAACAGATGTTGCGTGATGATCATGTGTCCGGTAGACGAAATCGGTAAAAATTCGGTAATCCCTTCAACAATCGCTATGATAATAGCCTCCAGGATGCCCATCAGGATGCTTTATTTTTTTTGATGATAGCTACGGCAACCAATATAAATCCGATGGTTGTTATGGCCGGTGCGATAACAATTCTCCTTTTACTGAAAATATCGGGGTTGAATCCCGTTTCTTCGGTTGTTGCTCCGCCCAGCATCAAACAAAAACCGATGATAACAATAACCATCGCAATAGCCATCAGTATAAAATTTCCTTTACCTAAGGCAAAATCATTCTTTTTATTCATAAATTAACTTTATCTGTTTTTATTTCTTATACATAATGTAATTTGTCAAACTCCATTTTCAGGTACCGGTTGACGGCAAAATAGGTAGCCGTTACCGATATCAGAATGCCCAATGCAATCAACACGGCAAATATAACAAGTAGCATATTTAAATCGATCAAACCGATAAGATCCGTAATTCCCATAGACAGGTAATACAACAGTCCGGTCAGCAAAGACATGGCGGTGATAGCGGCAATAACGCCTATCACTATATTGCTGTATATAAATGGCTTGCGAATAAAACTCCCTGTGGCTCCCACCAGTTTCATGGTGTGGATTAAAAATCTTTTGGAGTAGACGGACAAGCGTATCGTATTGTTGATCAAGGCGAAAGAGATAAGCAGCAAGGCGATGGAGAAAACCAGTAAAATCAATCCGATTTGCCTGACATTATCGTTCACTGCCTGCAACAGATCTTTTCGGTAGAGTACATCCCGAATGTTCGTTTCCTGACGTATTTTCGTTTCTATGACGGCAATGCTGTCGTTATTGGCGTATGCCGAATTTAATTTAACTTCTATGGAGGGGAGTAAAGGGTTATATCCTAAAAAAGTTTCCGGATTTTCGCCCAGTTCCTTTTCCAGTTCTTTCAGCGCCTGTTCCTTTGATATGAATACGGATGACTTGACGTAAGGAGATGTTTCTAACTTCTTTTGCAGATTCAATACTTGAGAATTTTTCATGTCATCGTTCAACACGATGGAAAATGAAAGATTTTCTTTGACATATACAGAAAGACTATTGGCAAATAATCCCAACAAAACAACCACGCCAAAAAGAAAAAGCACCAGCGAAATGCTGATGGTAGAAGTTAATCTTGAGTTAATGAATGTAAAAAAAACATGTTTATTTTTCTTTGCCATCTACTACTGATATTTTCAATACACCTCTGATTTATTTGTACTTACCATAAACTTACAATAAATATGGGTATAAAACACCCAAATTTGCCACAAAAGTAGTGCAAAAAAGAGCGGATGCTTCGGATCTTACGTTTTTTTAACTATTTATTTTTTTGAAGGTATTCCAAACAAGGTAGCCGCAGATACAGCGGTGATTTCAACCATCACTTTATCTCCTACCCGATAATCCTCTTTATCGAAGATAACTACTTTGTTTTGAGGTGTTCTGCCGAACAGTTGTTCCCGGGAGCGTTTGGAAAAACCTTCTACCAGGACTTCGTACATTTTTCCGACCGATGCTTTGTTTCGCATCAGAGAATGTTCCAATTGCAAGGCGATGATTTCTTCCAGGCGTCTGGTTTTGACCTCTTCCGGGACGTTGTCTTCCAGATGTTGGGCAGCGTAAGTGCCCGGACGTTCGGAATATTTGAACATGAAAGCCGCGTCGAAGCCAACTTCACGCATCAAAGAGAGGGTTTCCTGATGATTTGCTTCCGTTTCGGAATGAAAACCGGCAAACAGATCGGTCGAAATAGCACAATCGGGAACAATGCGGCGGATGGTTGCGATGCGGTCTAAATACCATTCGCGCGTGTATTTCCGATTCATGGCTTTCAATATGGCCGAGCTTCCGGATTGTGCGGGCAGGTGAATGTGATTGCAGATATTGGGATAGCTTGCGATTGTTTCCAATGTTTTGTCACTCATGTCTTTCGGGTGAGAAGTGGTAAAACGTATTCGCATATCGGGCGCTTCCTCTGCAACCTGTTGCAGGAGGGTGGGGAAGTCGATCGTTTCGGCATCTTTCTTAAACAGGTATGAGTTGACGTTTTGTCCCAAGAGCGTGACTTCTTTATAGCCTTCTTTCCGGAGGGAGCGCAGTTCGTGCAGGATACTTTCCGGCTCGCGGCTCCTTTCCCTTCCGCGGGTGTAGGGAACGATGCAGTACGTGCAAAAGTTGTTGCATCCCCGCATGATGGAGATGAAACCGGAAATATGTACTCCGGAAAGTTTCAAGGGAATAACATCTTTGTACGTTTCTGTTTTGGAAAGATTGATGTTGACCGCTTTTTTCCCGTTTTCCACGGCGCCTACCAGGTTGGGTAAATCTAAGTAGGCATCCGGGCCGGCGACCAAGTCGGCATGATGTACGTTGATTAATTCGTCTTTCACCCTTTCGGCCATGCAGCCCAACACGCCGATGACCAGCTTGCGGTTTTTCTTTCTGAAGGATTGAAAATACTGTAAACGGGAAATTATTTTTTGTTCAGCGTTATCCCGGACGGAACAAGTGTTGATAAAAATGGCATCGGCCTCTTCGATATCCTGCGTGATGCCGTATCCATCCATTTGCATGATGGAAGCCACTACTTCGCTGTCTGCCACGTTCATTTGGCATCCATACGTTTCGATAAATATTTTCTTTATGGTCATACTTGTTAGTTAAATTGTGTTAAAAGTGTGGTTTGTATTTGGAGATTAAAAATCTTGCCGTATCTTTGTGGCTGAAAAACGTAAAATTTTTTCATAGTTAAGGTTTTGGTTAAATGGGTTAAGGGAGGCTGTGAAGTCTCCCTTAATTTTTTTATAGGTATGATGTATTGTATATTTCATTTTTTATATCTACTTTTGGGCTGCAAAAATAAGCATTATTTATGGATAATCCGGAAAATGTAATACTTTTAATCCTTATCGCACTCTCTTTCATCGTCAGTGTTGCGAAGAAGTTAAAGAGAAAAGACGATGATGTACAGCAGTCTGCCCCACAACAAAAGAATATTCCGTCGCAGCCGCCGCAGCCGCGTAGCAAGGAGGTTCTGCCACCGGCGGCGCCCAAGTTGGAATTTCACTCATCATATCGTCCTATCTATCACCCGGAGGAAGTAGAAGTAACTGTTAGTGCGTTTTCGTCCGAACGGGGAAATGATTCCGGAAAACGTTCTCTGCTGGAAGAGCCGGTGTCTGATACCCGCCCGGTATTGAATATACAAAATGCGGACGAAATCAAACATGCAATTATTTGCAGTGAAATACTTCACAGAAAGTATGAGTAAGTATCACAAATTCAATTATATACGCAATCACAGACTCAATCAAAAAAACAAATACGAATATGGCATTTAAGTTTATTTCTGCAGAGGAAGCTGCGGGTTACATTCAGCATGATCAGGTAATAGGTGTAGGCGGTTTTACTTCTTCCGGTGTCCCCAAGGCGGTAACAAAAGCATTGGCGAAGCGTGCGGAGGAAGAACATGCTCAAGGCAGGCCCTTCAAAGTCGGATTATATACCGGCGCTTCCTCCGGCGAATCGGTAGACGGCTGTTTAGCACGCGCTCATGCAATTAAGTTCCGGACGCCTTATCAGGCCGATAAATATATGCGGGATGAGTTGAATAACGGAGGAATGAATTATTATGATTTGCATCTTTCCGAAGTACAACAGTATATCCGCTACGGATTTTTACCAAGACCGGATTTCGGTATCCTCGAAGTCTGCGACATCAAAGACAATGGCGAAGTGATCCTGACCTCGGCCGTAGGTATTGCTCCAACCCTGGCATCCATGTCCAAGCACATAATTATCGAACTGAACAAGTATCATCCTAAGGATTTAAGGGGCATGCACGATATTTATGAGCCACTGGATCCGCCTTTGAGAAGAGAAATTCCTATCTATCATGCGAGTGATCGCGCAGGAACTCCTTACCTGAAAATAGATCCGGAAAAGATTATCGGTATCGTGGAAACAGATTTGCCGAATGAAGTGGCGCCGTTTACTCCGATAGATGAAGTTACGCAAACGATTGGTAATAATGTAGCCGGCTTCCTGATCTCGGAAATGCAGGCGGGGCGTATTCCTGCGTCTTTCTTGCCTGTTCAGTCGGGTGTGGGAAATGTGGCGAATGCAGTCTTGGGCGCGATGGGAGAGAGTAAGGAAATTCCTGATTTCGAAGTATATACGGAGGTAATACAGGATGCGGCATTCAACCTGATGAAGCAAGGACGGATTAAATTTGCCAGCGGCTGTTCACTCGCATTGAGTGATGAGATGGTGAATGAACTTTACGGTAATTTATCGACCTACAAAGCGAAGTTGCTGTTGCGTCCCGAAGAAATATCAAACCATCCGGAAATCGCTCGCCGCTTGGGACTTATCTCTATCAATACGGCGCTAGAGGCGGATATTTTCGGCAATATCAACTCGACGCATGTCTTGGGCGCTAAGATGATGAATGGCATTGGCGGTTCGGGAGATTTTGCCCGGAATGCTTATTTATCTATTTTCACGACGCCTTCCGTGGCGAAAGATGGGAAGATTA
>JAISFI010000423.1 GCA_031263685.1 Dysgonamonadaceae bacterium
CCCCGAAAGCGTGATAAGCATTGGAAATGAGGCTTTTGTCTATTGCGACAGTCTTACCTCGGTTACTATCCCCGAAAGCGTAACAAGTATTGGAAATTATGCTTTTTACCATTGCCGCAGTCTTACATCAATTGAAGTTCTTGAAAATAATGCCGCTTACGCTTCGGAAAATGGCGTATTATTCAACAAAACAAAAACAACGTTAATTCTATATCCCACGGGAAAGACGGATGAAAATTACACAATTCCCAATAGCGTGACAAGTATTGGAAATGATGCTTTTTCCTATTGCAGCAGTCTTACCTCGGTTATTATCCCCGAAAGCGTGATAAGCATTGGAAATGATGCTTTTTCCTTTTGCAGTAGTCTTACCTCGGTTACTATCGGTAATAGCGTGACAAGTATTGGAAATTCTGCTTTTTACTATTGCGACAAACTTACCTCGGTTATTATCCCCGAAAGCGTGATAAGCATTGGTAAGCGTACTTTTTTCTTTTGCCGCAGTCTCACCTCGGTTACTATCCCCGAAAGCGTGATAAGCATTGGAAATGAGGCTTTTGTCTATTGCGACAGTCTTACCTCGGTTACTATCCCCGAAAGCGTGACAAGTATTGGAACTTCTGCTTTTTCCTCTTGCAACAGTCTTACCTCGGTTACTATCCCCGAAAGCGTGACAAGCATTGAAGCTTATACTTTTTTCTCTTGCAACAGTCTCACCTCGGTTACTATCCCCGAAAACGTGACAAGCATTGGAGAGTATGCTTTTAACTATTGCAGCAGTCTTACCTCGGTTATCAATCTGAATCCGACACCACAGGTAATAAATCCTAACGTATTCAGAGAAGTTGCTATCGGCAAAATCGCCCTCTCTGTTCCCGCCGAATCCGTAGAAGCCTACGAGGCGACTACTGTTTGGCAGAATTTCGGGAAAATTACGGCTTACATGCCTTCGGCAACCAACATTCTGGCAATAACAAACGCTATCTACACTTACCTCGATCCGGCAACGGAAAGCCTCCGCATCATCGGCCTCACCGCCCCGACGCAGGTAAGCATTACGGACATCAACGGCAAAACACTGTTGCAGCAAACCATCAAAGGAGAAGAAAACATTTTCGTGGGACATTTGCCGCAAGGCATCTACCTGATTCGTGTAAATGGGGAAACAACGAAAATCATCAAAACATTCTAAAATCCTCCACTCGGCGTAACGTCTTCGCCGTAGCCGTCAGGCCAAGTTTTTTGTCTGAACTGTGATTAGAATGATTTAAATGAAGGCTATGATTATTTTTAAACATAAAAGAAAATCATAGTCTTCATTTAATCAAAAAAATCACAGTTCAGACAATAAAATCACAATTCAAAACCATTTACCACGCTTCGCCGCTCTGCTTCTACATCGTAATACACCCAACGTTAAAACGTTCGGGCTACCCAGATTGCATCCATTCCGGATGCCGTTGCAACAAAGTCACTTTTAGTTTAAAAACATCTCTAACTAATTTGCTTTTCTTAATTTTTCCCCTTACGTTTGTACGAATTTTGCAAAAATACCAAAATGAAAAAAATCAGTTTATTTATCTGCATCAGCTGTTTGTTTTTATGTGAAACAAAAGCACAGGATATACCGAATGCATTTACTTTGGTGAGAAAAGAAATCGACAGTCTGCGTTTTTACGATGCATTGATAAAATTGCGAACAAATGCCGCGTCTTATCAAGACGACAGAAACTCACAAGGTCTATATTTTCAAGCATTAGCTACCGTTTACGCGTTCAACGGCATGCCGGATAGCGCTATCACAACTCACGACAGGGCGCGTACCCAGGGTATATTGAAAACCGGTTCCCGTCCGGCAGATACAACGCATTTCGAAAACTATTTTGCAGTTCCGGCACAATCCTATAGATTCAATACTGGGATTTGAGTGGGAATATTTATCAGAAATTTGATTATCAGGTATATGAAAACTAATGTAGCATTATTATTGATTGGAACTCTGCTTCTCATTTCTTCCTGCGGGAATAAAAAAGCAGCACAAATAACAGAAGAAAGCATCCCTGTTATTGACTTGGAATACGCATTTGATCACCTGTCCGGCGATCAGGTCAACTTCAGTGAATTTGCCAAAGATATCACCTATATTCCAATGGAAACCAACGAAAAATCTATTTTTGGCGGGAAACACGCCCCGATATATAACATAACGGAAAAGCATATTTTTGCCGGAGATATGATGTTTCGTCGGGATGGCCGTTTTGTAAGGCAATTAGGAAAAAAAGGTCAGGGACCGGGAGAATATTTATTAGCCTTAGGGATGGCTGTGGATGAAGAACGGGAAGAGTTTTATGTGAATGATAATTTTCATAGAGAAATATTTATTTATGATTTTAACAATAACTTTAAGAAGAAAGTAAAAGGACATCCACGCGGGAGCGCTATCAAGTTGTTAGGGAATGGAAAAATAATGTTATTTTCGGATTCTTATGGCTTTTTTGATGATTATTTTGAATACAAAATAATTGATACGAATACCGAAGAAATTGTATATACACGAACGCCTTTCGGTTTGAAAGAAACTGATCCCCTGGGAGGTTTAGTTTGGAATTACAATCATAGAATGTTTTATTATGAATCTTTTAAAGATACAATATACAGCTTAATTGATGGCGAAGTGAGCGAACCAACATATCTTATCAATCAGGGAAAATATAAATGCCCGGAAAAAAAATCATCGGCAGATACATTCAACCCCGAAAATTACATAAGAATTGGACAAATTGTAGAATGTGACCGTTTTTTGTTTTTTAGCTTACGTCTACATAATAATTTATATTACGCAGCTTATGATAAAACAAATAGAGAGGTCAAACTTAACGAGTTCAGTAAGTTTTTCAATAATGACATTGACGGCGGATTTCTTTGGTTATATAAGGAAGCTTCAGATGGACAGGAGGGTTTTTATTACGTTTTTCCGTATTTAGCCAAAGAACGAATCGAAGGTTTGTCGTCACAGAATAAAAAATACGACCGAACGAAAAACGAAAAACTTCGCCAATTCATTGATAGTTTGGACGAAGACAATAATGAAATTCTTTATTTTTTTGACTTGGAATAAAAACGAATATGATAACTCACTCCCCCAAAATTTAATCTTATGAGCAGAAAAAAAATTCTATTAAGCGAAAATGACATTCCGAAAGCATGGTACAACATTGTTGCAGACATGACAAACAAGCCCCTGCCCCCGCTGAATCCGGTAACAAAACGACCCCTCAATCCGGAAGATCTGGAAGGCCTCTTTGCAAAAGAAATCGTCAAACAGGAAATCTCGCAGGAACGATGGATTGAAATTCCCGACGAAGTCCGGGAACTTTACAAAATCTGGCGTCCAACCCCCCTGGTTCGCGCCACAGGACTGGAAAAAGCATTGGGCACGCCGGCGCACATCTATTTCAAAAACGAAAGCGTAAGCCCCGTTGGCTCGCATAAACTCAACTCGGCGCTTCCGCAAGCATATTACAACAAGCAGCAAGGCATCAAACGAATCACAACCGAAACGGGAGCCGGACAGTGGGGCGCAGCATTAAGCTTTGCCTGTAGCCTCTTCGGCCTGGACTTGCTGGTATACATGGTAAAGGTGAGCTACGAACAGAAACCCTATCGCCGGATGATGATGCACACCTGGGGAGCAGAAGTAATCCCCTCGCCCAGTACCACAACCGAAGCCGGGCTGCAAATCCTGGCCAAAGACCCGGAAACCTCCGGAAGCTTGGGCATCGCCATCTCCGAAGCCGTAGAAGTCGCCGCCAAAGATCCCGACGCCCGCTATACACTGGGAAGCGTACTGAACCATGTGATTCTTCATCAAACGGTTATCGGTCTGGAAGCGGAAAAGCAGATGGAAATTGCCGAAGAATTTCCGGACATCGTCATCGGCTGCTTCGGCGGAGGGTCTAACTTTTCGGGCATCAGCTTCCCCTTCCTGCGTCACAGGCTAACGGAAGGAAAAGCCGTCCGCATCATCGCCGCAGAACCGGCCAGTTGTCCGAAACTCACCCGCGGAACATTCGAATACGATTTTGGAGATACCGCCGGATTAACTCCCCTCCTGCCAATGTATACCCTGGGACACGATTTCCACCCCGCCGATATTCACGCCGGCGGACTGCGTTACCACGGCGCCGGAACAATTGTCAGCCAACTGCGGAAAGACAGTCTGGTAGAAGTGCAGGACATTCCCCAACTGGAAACTTTCGACGCCGGCGTTCTCTTTGCCAACACCGAAGGCATCATTCCCGCTCCGGAATCTACACACGCCATCGCCGTCGCCATCCGGGAAGCCAAACAGGCCAAGGCGGAGGGTAGGCAGAAAAACATCCTCTTCTGCCTGTCGGGACACGGCCTGATCGATATGACGGCCTACGACCAGTATTACACGAAAACGATGAACAATTATCAACTGACCGACGAAGAAATTCGCCGAACGACAAGCGTCCTGGAAAAGTTGGCATAACCGCTTCCGTAACAAGTTAACATTCCTGTTATCATTTCGTAATAAATGCTTAACAGGAATGTTCTTTTTTTGCATGGAAATTCATAACAATGTCATCAACATGAAAAGACTGTTGTTTTCCATCGCTTTTTATATCATTTTTATCACCAAACTACTTAGCAATCCTACCGGCGATCCCGTAATCACCGTATTTGCCGGTCATCACGCCGGATTGGGAAGATACAACGAAAAATCCGGATTTGAACTGACGCGAGCCTACATTGGCTATCAGTTTGAACTCAGTCCCGCTTTAAGCGGCAAAGTCATTGTCGATGCCGCAAACCCCTCATCCGGTAGCTCCTCCACCAGCATCGTCCTGAAACACGCACAATTAACCTGGAGCGATAAAGGTTTTACCGTAAACGCGGGAATGATCGGCCTCCTGCAGTTCAGCCTGCAGGAAAAAGCCTGGGGATACCGTTACATAGAAGATTCATACCAGGCCATCAAGGGAATGGGTCCCAGCGCCGATTTGGGAATCACCGCACAATATCAACCGACATCATGGATAGCCGTCGATCTGAGTGTTACCAATGGAGAGGGATATAAAAAAGTATCGAATGATAATAACTACCGCTATGCAACGGGACTGACGCTCCTGCCTTTTCCCGAATTGACGCTCCGCGCCTATGCGGACGTTTACAGCGGAGAACCGGACAACCAGCAAACGCTTTCCCTCTTTGCCCATTACAAATACAGCGCCTTTTCGCTGGGAGCGGAATATAATGCACAAATCAACCATCAGTTTACGAAAGGAAACCGGATCGCCGGTTACTCTGCCTACGCAACGTTTTCGCTGTCGGAAAGATGGAATATTTTCGGCCGATACGACTATGCTCACGCGGCAAACAATGATAATCCGATCTGGTACAGCGGCCTGCGGGATTTACTTTTTGCCGGCGTGGAATATCGCCCGCTAAAACAGTTACGGATAGCGCCGAATTACAGATATGGCTATGCCGCCGATCCGGTACATGAAATTTATGTGAATGTGGGGTTTTACTGGTAACTTTTTATTTTCACACACTTGCAATTCTTAAAATTTTCATCTACTTTTGCACCTCTAAGAAAAAAGATATGATTGACAGAATCAACCGTTTAACAGAACAGGTCGAAGCATTAAAAGCCGCTTCCCACGAAGAATTGGAAGCCTTGCGAATCAAATATTTGAGTAAAAAAGGAGAAATATCTTCTTTGATGAACGATTTCCGAAATGTTGCCGCCGAAGATAAACGAGAGGTGGGCCAACGGCTGAATGAACTAAAAAACAAACTGCAGGAAAAATTCAATACCCTCAAAGAAGCCTTTGATAACAGGGAAGCACAGGTAGGAAATCTCGATCTCACACGGACAGCTTATCCGTATCAGGCAGGGACACGTCACCCGCTTTCCATTGTTAAAAAAGAAATCTGCAATATATTCAACCGGCTGGGATTCAGCATCGCCGAAGGCCCGGAGATAGAAGACGACTGGCATGTATTTTCTTCCTTGAACTTTGCTCCCGACCATCCGGCACGCGACATGCAAGATACATTCTTTATCGCCCATGATCTGGAAATTTTACTTCGCACGCACACCTCTTCCGTGCAAACACGGGTGATGGAAAAACAAACACCTCCCATTCGCATCATCTGTCCGGGACGTGTGTACCGCAATGAGGCGATTTCTTACCGCGCACATTGTTTTTTTCATCAGGCAGAGGCCTTGTATATTGATAAAAATGTGTCTTTTGCCGATTTGCGTCAGACGCTAATGTTTTTTGCCAGGGAATTTTTTGGCGCAGATACCAAAATCCGTCTGCGACCCTCTTTCTTCCCGTTTACGGAGCCGAGTGCGGAGATGGATATCAGTTGTAATCTTTGCGGCGGAAAAGGGTGTCCTTTCTGTAAGCATACCGGCTGGGTAGAAATCTTGGGATGCGGCATGGTACATCCGAATGTATTGGAAAATTGCGGTATCGACAGTAAAGAATACACCGGATTTGCCTTGGGAATGGGAATAGAAAGGATGGCAAATCTGAAATTCCAGGTAAAAGACTTGCGGATGTTCTCCGAGAACGACGTCCGATTCTTGCGACAATTTGAGTCGGCCTACTAACCTGTCGTAACAAAAAAAGAGCGAATGACAAAAAAAGAGCGGTACCATAAAATCATTGAATGGTTCGAGGCAAACGTGCCTGTTGCCGAGACGGAACTGCATTATCACGATCCTTTTCAGTTGCTCGTTGCCGTTATTTTATCCGCCCAGTGTACAGATAAACGGGTAAATATGGTAACACCAGCACTTTTTGAAGTCTTTCCCGAACCGGAATCCATGGCGGCTTCCAATCCGGAAACAGTTTTCGAGTACATCAAAAGCATTTCCTATCCGAATAATAAATCCAAACATTTGGTCGGCATGGCGAAAATGCTGGTCGAAGACTTCAACGGAACCGTTCCTTCCGAAATAGACGATTTAGTCAAGTTGCCGGGTGTGGGAAGAAAAACCGCAAATGTCATCGCTGCCGTCGTTTTCGACAAACCTGCGATGCCGGTAGATACTCACGTTTTCCGCGTAGCCAATCGTATCGGCTTGACGGATCACTCAAAAACGCCCCTGGAAACTGAAAAAGAATTAGTAAAATACATTCCTGGAAAACTGCTGCCCATCGCCCACCACTGGCTCATCCTGCATGGGCGGTATGTTTGTACCGCCCGTAGCCCGAAATGCAATACCTGCGGAATTGCAGCATGGTGTAAAGAAGTGGGAATCAAACAGTAAACTTCAGACTTCTGTTGTCCAGCCAAACGTATCCGGCTCATTGCCGTATTGAATGGCACGCAGTTTGTCGTATAGTTTTTGACAGATTGCACCGGGTTTTCCGTCTTTGGAAAAGACGTAAGACAGGCCGGTTTCGACATCGTCTACTCTTTGAATAGGACTGATTACGGCGGCTGTTCCACACATGCCGGCCTCTTCCAATGTTGCTAACTCCTCCAGCGGAATCTTCCGGCGCTCGACCTTCAAACCGATAGCTTCTGCCAGTTGGATGAGGCTTTTATTGGTGATAGAAGGCAGAATGGAAGTAGATTCCGGAGTTATATAGGTATTATTTTTAATTCCGAAGAAATTGGCAGGGCCACATTCATCGATATATTTTTTCTCCCTGGCATCCAAATAAAGTACGGCAGAATATCCTTTTTCGTGAGCAATTTCTCCCGCTACCAGACTGGCGGCATAATTTCCTCCAATCTTGTAAGTTCCTGTTCCGTGAGGCGCTGCTCGGTCATACTCGCGAAAGATACCTACGGGCGTGGTTTTGAAACCCTCTTTGAAGTAAGGCCCTACCGGCGTTACAAAGACCACGAATAAGTATTCTTTGGACGCGTTTACGCCAACTTGTGCAGATGTTCCGATCAACAGCGGACGAATATATAACGAAGCTCCACTCTCATAGGGAGGAACAAAGCGTTCATTCATCCGAACGGCTTGCAGGACAGCTTCTTCAAACTTTTCAACCGGTAATTCTGCCATCAAAATTCCCCGGCAGGAAGATTGCATACGCAACGCATTTTCTCTCATGCGAAAGATACGGATTTTACCGTCTTTGCCCCGAAATGCTTTCAATCCTTCAAACGCTTCCTGTCCGTAATGCAAACAAGTTGCTGCTATATGGAGATTCAACAGTTCCGAAGAACTGGTTTCCAACGCTCCCCATTTTCCATTGCTATAATAACATCTGACGTTGTAATCGGTCTTGATATAACCGAACGACAAATCAGACCACTGTATATTTTCCATTTGTATAAAAACTGTAAAATTAGAAATAGCCGGTCATTGTAGCTCGTATGCTACAATGACCAGCCGGTTGATAACGCTCCGAACACTGTTGGTTCGTCAAGCAAAAAAAATTAAAAAATTTACCTTGCGATTTCTTCCATCGTCGCAATCAGCTTATAACCCTTGCCGTGGATATTGATGATTTCAATAGCCGGATCTATCTTCAACAGTTTGCGCAATTTGGTGATATACACGTCCATGCTGCGGGCATTGAAATAATTGTCGTTACCCCAAATTGCTTTCAAGGCATAATTGCGTTCCAGAATTTCATTGGCGTGTGCACAAAGCAAGCTCAACAGTTCGCTCTCTTTCGTTGTCAATTTTGTCTGTTCTTCGCCTCTGATCAACGTCTGTTTTTGTGTATCGAAGAAGAAAGAGCCTAATCTGTAAGAAGGAACTTCTTTCGTCTTTTTTCCATTTACTCGACGCAAAATGGCTTCAATTCGGAGTAACAGTTCTTCCATACTGAACGGCTTGGTCAGATAGTCGTCCGCTCCGATTTTAAAACCTCCCAGGATGTCTTCTTTCAGCGTTTTAGCAGTCAAGAACACAATAGGAACTTCGCTATTGATTGTGCGAATTTCCTGAGCTAACGCAAATCCATCTTTTTTAGGCATCATTACATCCAATATGCAAATGTCATATTGGTCTTTTACAAAAGCTTTGTAGCCGGCTTCTCCGTCGGGAAACAAGTCAACCACATAGCCTTTTGCCAACAAGTACTCTCTGAGTAACATTCCTAAATTTTCATCATCTTCACACATGAAGATTTTCACTTTGTCTTCCATAATCATTTTATTTTATATAGGGTAATGTAATAATAAATCTCGTACCAACATTTAATTCACTTTCCACTTTGATTGTTCCATTGTGATCTTCTACAATCTTTTTCACATAAGCCAGTCCCAATCCGAATCCTTTCACGTCGTGCCGGTTACCGGTATGTACGCGATAAAATCGGTCGAAAATCTTTTTCAAATCATCTTTTTTGATTCCTATTCCATTGTCCTGGATGTTGATTTGTATCTTACCGCCTTCATTAACCGTTTTGGCAAGCAACTCCAGCGGCGTATCTTCCCTTCTGTACTTGACGGCGTTTTCCATCAAATTAAACAGTACATTGGTGAAGTGCATCTCATCTACCATGATCGTGGAGTTCATTGCTTCCAATTCAACATCCAGGGTGCCGCCGTATTTTTCCACTTTGATGGTAAACGTATGGGCAACATTAGCGATCATATCGTTGGCATCGACCTCTTTCCGGTTGAAAGATGATTTCTGTTTCTCGAACAGCGAAATCTGCAATACCTTTTCGACCAGGAAACCCAGCCGTTTTGTTTCGTCGATGATTACTCCGGAAATATGTTCGAGCATCTGCGGAGATTTGGATACCGCAATATCTGCCAACATCTGGGAAGCCAATGAAATGGTCGACACCGGCGTTTTAAGCTCATGTGTCATGTTATTTACAAAATCGTTTTTCATTTCGGACAAACGCTTTTGTCGGAAGATGATCAACATCGTGATGATAAACGTGACCAGCAATACGAGGGTAAATCCGATGGAAGGAGCCACAAATTTGATGGATTCCCTCAAATAACTGTCTTTTGTAGGAAAATAAACTTTCAGACTGTACATCCGGGAAGGCGGATCGTTGGGAAACAAAATTTGCGAAAAAGGATCTATATTGGACTGTTCCTGATATTCGGACGATTTATAAATGATCTTTCCGTTTTTATCTACAATGGAAAAATAGTAAGGAACGGACAAACCATTATTCAGTAACTCCGATTTCAGGTAGATATTCAGTTTTCGGAAATCCACCCGTTCGTCGATAGGTGTCAGATTCGCTTTGTACAATATATCAAGGATCACGTCTCTTAAAAGTCCTTCCTGGTATACATATCTGTTGTTCAATTCATCTTGCAAATTTTTTGAACTCTTTGCCAGCGATTTCGGCTTGAAAGAAGCATCCGGATCTGCGGCAATGGTCGAGGCAATTGCGTCTATTTGTACGCTCGCCATGGAAACGCCATTATTAGCGGCTATCTGCACACGATGCCTTTGCTGAACGTGTCCGGGAATTGTTACCTGCTGGTCGGCATACGACATGAAATCTCTGTCTGTTTCCAAGATGCCTTCTGTCAAGTATTTTTTCGTTTCGTCCATTTCCAGGTCCTTGGCTACTTGATATAAACCTCTCTTTACAGCATCGTTAAATTGATCCGTACTGTTCTTTAAAATAATCCGTATATACGTTATCTGTAAATAGAGCAGGCCGGAAAAAGCGAATGCCATTACTAAACCTAACAACCAAATAGCAGATTTCTTCATAAGAATTTACAGCTCTTTTTAATTAAGGAACAAATGAAGCAGTTTTTTGTTTAACATTTGCCCAAAAAATGAAAAAATAAGCCTTTTAACATTCTAAAAAAAATTAACAGTTTCTTCAAAAGGAGCTTTTTAAGCCTTTTTTAGTTAAAATACAAAAGAAAGATAAAATATTTTTCGGATAAATAACATGCGATTAGCGTGTCAAGTTTAAGCGCACGCTAATCCCTACATTCGTATTTGAAGTCGGGTAAGCGCTGGAAGAAACCAGTGGCCTGTTCATGTCTTTATCGAAAAACGCGCGGAGTGTCAGGGATTTACTCAGATTGTAATCGGCCGACATTTTGAGGGTTGTTACAATGGATCCACTGGTAGGCTGTGTAAAAGCATCTTCTATCTTGTGAATCAGTGCCTGCTGTTTCCGGTAAACGAAATCTGCCCGTACAGTGAGGTCGTTACTGAAGTTTTGCGATCCGGTCGCTTTCATTCTCAGTACTTTATTGAATTGTGTTACTTTGTAACCCATGCCGATGACTGCTTCGTTCGACTTGGATTCGACTATCTGATAGGAAGATATGTTCAGATTGACATTCCGCATGTTTTTCCATTCCAGCTTAAAACTCATATTGTTTTTAAAGGTAGCATCCAAGCCAATCAGCGGACTGAAATTTTCTGTGATATTGACCATCGAAATATCGTAGGGCGAAGAAGGCATAATGTTGCCGCTCAAGGCATCTCTTGTGAACCCCAAACCGTCACCCTCCGGCGCTTGCGCCCAACTGAGGAATGAAGAATAATTCCCCACTGTGTACAGGCAAACATAATTATGAGTTAATACAAAGCTTTTGAAATGTTTACTCAACAAATCCAACTGAATCAAGCCTTCGTAGGTAATTCTCCAGTTGGGCAATAAACTTTTGAGCGAAGGAAAAGCCGAAATTTCCATGCTTCCGGCATTTTGTCCGGTGTAGGCCGACAGGAAAGCCGGAACCAGCACATCTGCCGAATTTTGGTTGACCTGTCCATGAGATGACTGGTATGGCATTCCTGCAAGTGTCGGAAATTCATCTTTAATAAACCCCGTTGTGGGATAGGACGTTCTTGCATATCGCTGTTGCAAGCGATTTGCAATCACCCCTCTGTTGGCAAGAAATTGATCGAAGGCTGCCGAATGGTATCCGTCGGCGGCATTGGAAGATTCAAATGAGGTTCTGATAGCAGCAGTCGACATGGTAAATGTGCCTCCCTGTTGTTCCGGCATCCCATCGTACATGAACTGGATGGAGGTTGTTTTCGTCGACAGGCGTTTGCCCGTTAAATCTATTTTCATCCCGACAATAGGCTCTAATACGGCTCTAATGTTCAAATCTTTGCTATGGCTCAGCACTGCGGGGTTAATGTTCCCGCCGGAGTTTATAACTAACCAGTCCCGTTCTTTTGCCCGATCTATATAGGACTGTCCGACAAATCCGAAGGCGAAGTCCAGTCCGGGAGCGTAGCCATCGTCCGATGCTTTTTGTCCGAATACATCTCCGACGTTCGGACGGAAACCGGGGAGCATCATTCCGTCTGTCAACCGGTAAGTAACGGTGGCGGAACGCAGCATCATCATTCCGTAAGCGGCGTGTTGCGCGACTTGATACAGCCAGTTATCTTCCGGTTTAGGCCCTTGTATGACTGTTAACCGGATACTGACGGAATCTTTCGTCTGGATGCGTATCTGATTTTCATCTATAGCTTTAAACATTAGCTTGTAACGTTTGCCTTCCGAATCTTTGGCTGATACGATGACTCTCTTATTCTTCAAATTATGCGTGACAATGGTAGCGGAATCGTTACTCAAAGTAATGTCTTTTTCAAATTTTCGAGGTTCCGGTTTCGCCCTTGCCGTTTTTCCGGCTGCGTTGTTGCGGTTATTAGTGGTGGCAGCCGACGGACGTTTCATGGTAAATTTCTTGTTGACTTCTTTCAGGAAATTCGACCGGTTATATAAGGTGGTCATCTGCAAAGAACCGTTCACTTCTATTTGCCGCTGGTTTCGGATGGTGTTTCCAAATTCCTCATTGGCATCCAGCAGGACGGCGCCTTTGTCCCAATTATAAGTCGCGCTGTAAGTCGCGCTCAGGGAAGAAATCCACGACAGGGCGGGGATCGCTTTCAGCGGGACGTTATAGGTAGCGTTGAACGTTTGCGAATACTGTAAAGGTGTGCCTAAACCTTTGATGCTTAACCATACGGAATCTTTCCATATTTTATAGTCATCGGGATTCAAGTGTTTATTGACTTGTCTGTGAGGTTCTTCTATGATGGCTTCCGTTCCTGTTTTCAGCGAAAAATTCAGGTTCTTGGTTAAGTTCCAATTCAAAGACATTCCCCTGTCCCAGTAAAACTCCTGACGAAAAGACACCGGAATTTGACTGGCGCCGAATCCGGACAGATCACGGATTTGTACTTCATAATAGGTTCGAGACATATTGGAGAGCAGGGAAATATTGGATGGCAGGAAGCCCAACTCAATTTCTTTGGCAAAGTTTGCGGCTGCCGACTTGCTTTTGCTATCCTTAAAAGGTTTCCAGGAAGTGATGAACGGAGAATAGGAATACGTGAGATTTCCCCGCTGATCGACATTCCGTTCATATTCGGTTGTTGGATTTTGCATCCGGCTTTCTGAAAAAGAATAGGCCATGGTGAGATTGGACGGATCCCAGGGCATCGGTTTTTTGCCGGCTACGTTGACTTTTACGTTGGTCAGATTAAAACTTTTGGTGGCTATCTTCGTTTGGGAAACATTTCGGATGGAATCCTTTTCGGTGTTTGTTGGCAAGTTGTCCAGGGCATCTTTCAGCAGAATATCCTGGTCTAAGGGATTGTATTTCGGGCTTGTGATTTGTTCCGAGTAGGAGTAATACAGCGGCGCCGTTACTTTATCTTTCGGAAATAACTTGCCAAGTTGCACGGTAGTTGCTACATTATATTGATAGAAATCGTCTATGCTCCGTTCCATAACGCCCTGATCTAAGGCGCCGAATCCGGCAGTTTCCACTCGTCCACCCAAGTTGACGGTGGCCAGGTCGGACAGGTTGATGTTTAAATTGGCATTGGCTGCCCAACCGCCGCTTTCATCGAAATCTGTCAGACGCAGTTCATTCACCCATATAATGGTCGACTTGACTTCCATCGAGTTGTTCCGGACGCCAATCATAATGGTTTTCACTTCCGACAGCGAGGGATTCCCGATGACGGAGATTTTATTCATCGGTTTATTCGGGTCGTATGAAGTATAAGGTGTAAAGAACGTAATGGCAGAATTATCCTTGCGTTTTTCCCTGTTTCTTTCCAGTTTCAGGTTAGTCAGCAAATCGAAAGAGAAATCTATCATATTGCTTTCCGGCCACACGATTTCCTGGTCAGAGATATTGTAAGTACTGTATCTTCCCGACGGCGTCAATGTCAGCGGCACTTCATATTCGTAATAATTTTGCTTGTAGTCTGATCCGAGACGGAGGAAGACGGAAATTTCGTTGTTTTGCAGGTTTGTAGCATCGTCGATCAGCTTTTCTGCATGAGTAAACATCTGGATGCGTTTGTACTGGCGCATGTCCAGGTTGGTGTTTTTATAGACTGCGCGGGCGTCGCCGGAAGCCAGATCGCTGATGGCCAAAGACAATGCCTGCTCGTTTTGCTGGCGAATTTGCGGCTGACCGGGATCTATCACCCGGCTGACGCCCGGAGGCAAGACATAGTTGACCGGCTGCCTGTCCGAATTTTCCTCTATATTGACCGCTGTGGCCGTGATGACGCCTTTTACGGCGGGAGGCACCCGGTTAGGATCGGACAAATCCTGTGTATAGGTACGCCATTCGCCTCTCACTAATTCCAGCGTTCCGAAACGCAACACAACCGGTTCCTGGAAATTAGTCATGAACATCCGCATAAAACGGATAGATTTGAAATCCTTGATGTTCCCCACTTGCTTTTGGTATCTCCCAATGGGGATTTTGAATTGATACCAAACTACCGGTTCCCGGTTTCCATTGCGCAAGGTGATTTCCGTTCGGTGAACGGCGGTGATATATCCTCTGCCTTCTGTCAGCGAATCCGGTATCAAGGGGATTCTGTATTGAAAATACTTTTCATTTTCGTTCATGGTGAAATCCTGGTTGACATCTTCCACGTCGGGCGTCAATTTGCCAGAAGTTTCGTAGCTTTCCGGAGAATCTTCGGAAGCGCGGGAATTTCCTTCCAGTCCGTTGTATCTTTTGTAGCGTTCCAGAATATTCAGTTGTGCCTGATCGTAATCCGATCCCCTGAAATAGTGGTAATTATCTCCTGCCGGGTCGTTGTAGAAAGAAAAAGGATCCTGTTGCATGCTTGCTCTGGCAGTCGGCGACAATTGTGCATCTGCTGCAGCCAGATAATCTTTGTAGGTAGCATGTTCAAATTCTTCTTCCGTGCGTAAACCGTTCAAACCCACATCCTGATATTTCCGGGCGCCGGGCGTATTGTCGAAAGCGTAGATGAGCGATTGGCGTTTCGGCATCTTGCCCCAAACCGTTGTTTCCAATTGAGACTGGTCGCCGTCGATAGGCATGGCGCTTTCCGCAAATTTCCGTTCATCTTTCAGGATGTCTTCCGACACTTCGCCCAGGTTGATGTATAAATCGCCGCCCTTAGAGTTGGGACGATACAGATACGGATCCATCAACCAGAACTCGATGTATTCGATATTGGACGATTCAAAGTCCGGGTTATCCATTTTCCGGTAAATGCCACCCCAGCGCTGTTCCGGGTTTCTGAGCGTTCCGTCGCTGTTGAAATCGGCAATGACGTTATACGGCCCGCGTTCCTGCGGATAGAAAGCCATGTTGAAAACGGGAACGGTAATAGGCTCTCCGTATACCTGTTCCTTGTTGGGAAATAGCTCGTATTCGGTCACTTCCCGCATATAATGATTGGAAAGTTGATCTTTATCCTGTTTGATATGTTCCGGCGTGAGCGAAGAATTTCTGTAGGTAAACAGGCTTTCGATTTGATACCATGCCAACAAGGCGCGGTTTTTACCGTAATGCACGTCGCTGACCAGACCGGCTTCGGGGAAAAGCGGATTTGCGCCGTTATCATAAGGAGTGGCCGAGAGATGCCAGCCGTAGGGATCGCGCAGGTTGTAGCTTATCTTTGTCCGTTCAAAATCGTCGACGTAAGAATATTTCCCGCCGTATTCGCTTTCATAATGCCCGGGTACCAGTTGAGCAAACTCTGCGCTGAAATTGATTTGGGAAGGGGCGGTCAAGTCCAGCAACGGCAGTTTATCGATCAAGTTGGTCAGCCATTGTGATTCTGTTCGGAAAGCGGTGTTGAATCCCCACAGGGTGTTTCTGACGGATTCTTCGCCCATGTTGCTCTTTGTAGTGAGCGGCGTTTCCCGCAGGTGCATAATGGTAGCGCCCAGGTTGAAGTTTTTACTAAATTCGTAGTTGACGTCCATGCCCAGCATGGTTTTGCGCTGCATTCCGTAAAAGGACTGGCTTTCCAGCGAGACGTTGATAGGCACGTTGGCGTCTATCAAACTTTGGTTGACGATTGTTACGGTACCGGCGGTGTAATTGACGGTATAATCCGATCCTTCCGTCAGCGTCATGCCGTTGGCCGTGACACGGACGGAGCCGGGCGCTACGTTCATGGCGCCTAACTGTATTTCCGAGTTGGACGAGGCCTTGTATTCACCGCTGAGGCGGAATTTATTTTTTTCCGCGACCTGTTTGGCAACCGTCAACGTAGAATCGTATAATTCTTGGAATACGTATTTCTCGGCAATGCTGTTATTATTGATCTTTGTCCGCAGATGCGAGCCGAACGGCTCCAGTACCGGGAAAATGATTCGTCCGTTTTGCGAGGAAATGGTATATCCTTCTACGAAATCGAAAAAGCCGTCCGAATAAGGATTCTGGCGAGAATCCAGGCGGTCCAGGTTCATCACCCGAAGGAGAATTTGGTTGGCTATATCTCCCTCCGTCAGGTAATTCATGTAAACGCCGGTGGTATCGCTTTGGTAAGTGATGTCCAGGCGAAATTTTTCCTGCTGAAGGGAATAGACATTGAGGGAATAAATGTTTTTCATCATCAAATGCCAGTAAGGAGAGGAGGGCGACAGCGCTGTCCCTTTCAGGAGTTTCAGAAAGAGGTTGCTGTTGGTGTTTTCGGGATTGTCCGTAGAAAATTCGCCGACTTGATACACTTTTCCCTGATAGGTGTATTCGAAGGCTACGGCGAGAACTTCGTCCGGTTGCAACATGGTTCGCAGGGAGATGTATCCCAACTGGGCGTTGTAAGTATATTCGGATGTGTTCAGCTTGCGGGCGCTTTCAATCTTTTCGTAATGGTCTCCTCCCTGAAAACCCAGCCCTTCCAGTGTTTGTGTCACGGTGCTGATACTGCGGGCGCCGGGATAGTTCGACAGGGTTGTGTATAAGTTGTTGACCTTGTTGTAGGGGATGGGCGGTGCACTGATGTCGGGATTGATGCCGGGCATTGAGATAGAATCGTGTTCTGCCAGGTCGGTAAAAGCCACCATATTGCGGGCTTCGTCGTAAGAACCGCGCTTATTAGTCACCCACACCTCCATCCGGTTAATGGTAATGGCCGATTTGATGAAAGGCAGGGTACTCATGGCTTCATTGTAGTGGTCACGGAAGTAATGCGCCAGGAAAAAGTGCCGGTTTTCATCGTATTGATCGGCGGAAAACTCAAAAGGAGTTGTTTGCACGCCTCCTTTGGAGGATACGGATTTGGATTCCGATTCCTGTTGTGAAACGATTGCCCCGACGCGTAATTTGCCGAATTGCAGCTCCGTTTTGATACCGAAAAGCGCAGCTCCTCCCCGAATCAGGGAGTTGGAAGTATTCATGCTTACGTTGCCGGCTTCCAGGGTTTTGATGATTTCATCTTCTTTTCCCTGATAGGCTAATTTCAGTTGTTTGGAATCGAAATCGAAGACGGCGTCGGTGTTGTAGTTCATGGTGAAATTGATCTTGTCACCCACTTTTGCGTTAACACTGAGGTTGATTTGGGAATCGAAATCGAAAAAGGTTTTACTGCGGATATTTTCGGGCAAAGCAGGGTTTTCGGTGTTAGTATGTTTAACGCCGAATTTGATCTCCGCTGTTCCCTGTGTTTGCAGCCTGACTCCGCCCGGGCCGAAGATTTTATCTGCCGGGCCTAAATCGAACTGCATGTCGAAAGGAGAGATCTTATTACGTTTCCCTTCGTTTGCTACTTCTTCCCGGTTTTTTTGGAGGAAATACTGGTACAGGCTTTGTTGTGCATGGTAGTCCAGATATTCTTCCCGCGTCATGGAAAAGGGCGTTACGACTTCCATGTCACCGATTTTAGTGCGCAGGAGGTAGCGGTTTGTCTGGGGATTGTATTCTATTTCCGAATGGACATTTTCGGGAGTTTTCAGGTCGATGGGGTGTTGTTTCGTTACATCTTTATAGGTTTCCGGGGATGTTTTGGCTACAGGATAGCGTGGTTTGCCGACGGCAACGGTATCTGCCGCAGCCTGCGCGGCGCTTGCCGCCTCTGCCGTTTTCGCCTCTGTAGCGGTCGTATAACCTGCATTCAAGGCATGATCGGCCACCAGCAAACCGGCGATAATCAATAATGGTATGTAACTGAAACGCTTTTTCATCAAAGCATTTTTAATGCAAGTTTAATGAGTCGCTCCACTGTAATATCGGGATTTTCCTTGACGATCCGCGATACGACTTTTTGCGAAGCTGCCTGATTAAAGCCGAGCATGACCAGGGCGGCAATGGCTTCAACGGATGTGATGTCGTTGGTTGTAGTGGGAGAGATGGACAAGTCATCGCTGCCGGACAGTTTGACTTTGTCTTTCAGGTCGATGATAATTCTTTCGGCTGTCTTCGCGCCAATACCTTTGACGGCTTTTAAGGCGTTGGAATTTCCGGAGGAAATAGCGGATTCCAATTCTTTGGGATTGAGCGAAGAAAGAATCACGCGGGCGGTGTTGGCCCCTACGCCGGAAACGGAAATAAGCAGCAGGAAAAGCTCCCGTTCCCGCTTGTCGATAAAGCCGAAAAGCAGGTGGGCATCTTCCCGTATAGCTTCATAAACATAGACTTTGGCTTCTTTTGATCCATTCAATGCACTGTAGGTATAGAGCGATATCTGCGCAACATAACCTAATCCACCGACGTTTACAACAACCGAAGCGGGATTCAATTCTACAATCTCGCCCTTGATAAAATCAAGCATATTTTCTGTATTTTGTTATATAACGTATTATTAACGGTGGAATGGGGAAAAAATTGTGAAGTAAGAACTGAGAGTGAAGAACGATGTTGCACATACGAGGCTGTGTCAAAAGCTCCATTTCGTCATTGCGAGCGAAGCGAAGCAATCCATAAATCATTGTTAATAAACTGGATTGCTTCGGTCTTCGACCTCGCAATGACGGTGAAACGTGCTTTTGACACAGCCTCTACCGGGATGGCATCCGTTCCGGATGCATTTTCCCGTCGGAAGTGTAATTCAAGACTTCCGCTTTAAAATGTACCCTCCACTTTAACTTTATAACTGCATGATTAATTGATCTTTCACTAATTCCCACGCTTCTACCGGATTATACCTGTTATCAGGTCGCAATAATAAATTGGTATCATTTAAAAATTCTTTGTCTTGCATTTTTAACTCCATATTTTGCAGATATTCTTTTTGCGTTGGCGGATTGTCAACTACAAAACCAATGTATTCACGATAGCAGCGGATAATATTTTTTATATCAACCATTTGTATTGATATCGCCTTATACAGGTCGAACAAATCACGACCTTTTCGGCGTTGATATAATGCACGGAGTTTTGTACCCAACAATTCCTCTAAATGATAAGTTGTTACGCTGCAATTTCCTGAAAACCATTGATTATTAATGCTAAAATCATGTTTCTTTAATTCCAGCACATTAAAATGTTCCCGTGTATTGATTTCAACTTTTAAACGAATGGGAACAACAGGCGAAATTTCCGAATTAAACCGAAAAATCAATGTATTGTTATGTGCTTTTTGCTTAATCTTTGGCTCTCCAAGAAATAACAGAACTTCTCTTATCTTGTCTATTGTTTCCTTAATCGGCTCTGCGTTTATTTGCACTAAATCAATGTCTTCCGAATATCGAAGTTGCGGCTGTAAATACAGTTTGTGTAATGCTGTACCACCACGAAACGCCAAATGTTTAGCCAAATAATCGTCGTTGAACAATGCAATCAACGCGCGACAAATTATCAAATCCTGCTCAATCTGTTCGTTTCTGTGCCAAGGAGCAGTCTTATTCCACTCTTTGATAGGATATTCGGGTATCATTCGTCTATTTCAATTTGCTCGTTAATAATTATTTTCCACTTTTTATTTGTTTCACAATTTGCAATGGATTTTTTGTTTTTCAATGGTGCTTTACGAAACGAAATGTCGTATTTTTCCATGCATAAATACAAATTATTGGCTTGCGATTGATATTCCAAAACATATTCAAGCAAATAACCCAGTCGCTGAATGACAGGTGTTGGCACATATTCAAAAAACTCTTTTGTAAGTTTTGTAAAATCGCAACTTTCCACTAATTCGTTCAAAACCGTTGCAGCACGATTAATTCCACCTGTTTCTTTTTCAAATTGTATTAGATCGGTTGACGTAAGTTCGGGCGATGAAATCCGTATGTAACCTGTGGGAGTTTTTCGCTGTTCGGTAAACTGTTCAAGAATAGTCGCTTTATTGTTGAAATTAATTTTTGTGCCTTTTTTCTGTGTACTTCTTAGCGAGGGTGGAGTTACAACAACTGTAAATTCCTGCGGTTGCTGGTGTGCTGCACCGTAAAAAACTGCGGCATTGAGTAATGAAATATAATAATCCCGTCCTAAAAATTTCATTAACCAATCTATATAAAACACTTCGGGTATTATCCCTTTCGATTGATACTCGATAGGAATAATCACATAAAAACCTTTCCAGACAGAACATATTTTTTTCTTGCTAACCAAGCGAGTCAGTGCATTTTTCAGCACAATTCGGTTATAAGACGGGAATTTTCCCTCTGCTTCGGCAAGCGAGAAACAAACTCTTCCGCCTTTTTGGAGGTCTTCTATCCAATTAGTTACCGTATATTTCATATTTCAAAAACAACATACAACATTAAAACTGCAAAGATAATCGTTTTTTGATTATTATTGCAGTTCTAAATCAAGCATATTTTCTGTATTTTGTTATATAACGTATTATTAACTGATGAATCCGGAACGGATGCCATCACGGTAGCCCGAATGTTTTAACATCGGGTATGTACGACGTTGAAGTGGAGTGGCGAAGCCCCGAAATATTTTATTCGATGACCGGATTCGATTTGATTCGTGCGACATCATAAAAATATTTCGAGGCTTCGCCGCTCCACTTCGACGTTGCACATACACCCGACGTTTCACGTCGGGCTACCGGGATAGCATCCGTTCCGGATGCATTTTTTCGTCGGAACTGTGATTCAAGATTTCCGCCTCAAAAGATATCCTCCCGACATCAATAGCAGTATACCAATGCCATCCGCTACCGGAACATGGCTCCCGTGACCGTTGCCAACGCTGCCAGGCGCTACCGTCAAGGTGGATTGGGTGGTGTTATCAAATAAACCGATGCTACTGCTTGATGAGGAGGAAGATAACAGATTTTGCTTTGTCTCGCCTGCCTGTGTGGATGAGATTGATGCCGATTGTTTCCCATACAGTCCCACGCCGGCCTCTGCCGGCGTCAGGACATGCAGCATCACT
>JAISFI010000008.1 GCA_031263685.1 Dysgonamonadaceae bacterium
GGAACTGATTAACGACGAACTGTCCGACGAAGTCCTGACAGACAATCTCAGCCAGCTGGAGAAAATCATCTGAGGCGCGGCATACAGGAGAAAGAAAAAAGAGGGTGTTCGATGGTCGGAGACCCTCTTTTTTAGTGATGAGTGATTAGTGGTTAGTGATTAGTGATGAGCGTCCGGAACCGGCTTTCTCACTAATCATTAACCACTAACCATTAACCACTAACCACTCATCTCCAACCACTAAAGTTAAAGATTGTTGTTCCCATTATTTTTTCCACGAAAATATTTTGCTCTCTCAAAAGAGAAATCTATTTTTGCCTCCGTTTGAATAATACATTATAAAGGTATAGTTTATGAACTTTCTTTTTCTTTTGACCGGCATTGCCGCTGAGCGTACTTTAAGCCTCCAAACGGCAGGCTTTGACGCGGTTTTTGAGAGAGATGACAGCCTCGCATATACATGTATTTTTATTTATATCCGCCCAAACAGAAAATTATTCCGGTTTAAGACGCAGAAATCGCTCAAGCCGGAGCGGTACAGTTCCGTATCTGTGTCCCGCCTACGCACATCCGAGCCTCGCGTACACGCATACGGGCCTTGCGTACGCACATACGGGCTTCGCAAAAATAAATCTATATACATATATCATATTAATCATTAAAAAACAAGCAGTTATGGCAACAAGTATTCCAAGAAAAGACGTTGATTTCCATGAAAGACAGGAAGTCATCACCGCAAAAACAGAAACAAACCTGAGTGTATGGGGTATTAATCAGCCCTGGTTTACGGGACAGCTAATCCCGGCAAAGCGGGCATGGGAAGCGGCCTGGGCGAATTATCAGGACCCGGCGCAGCGAACGCGGCTTATCACGTTTACCAAAAACGAAAAGCGGAAAGTGTATGAAAAACTGCTCCGGGTACTGGTGCGGATGCTGGAGAGCAACCCGCTGGTGACCGACGACGACCGGCGTTCGATGGATATTGCGATTCGCAGTACGACCCGTACGCCGGTAAAACCTCCGAAAACCTATCCCGAATTTATCATTGACACGTCGATTATTCGCTGCCTGCTCATTTTATTCTGGGATATGGGCAGCAAGTCGAAGGCGAAACCCCGCGGCATTCACGGCGCTGAAATCTGCTGGGCGATTCTTGACCGCCCGCCCCTGTCGGTGGACGAACTGATTCATTCCGGTTTTGACACCCGCTCGCCCTTCAGGCTGACGTTCGACGAAAGCGAGCGCGGAAAAACGGTTTATTTCTGCCTCCGCTGGGAAAACACAAGGGGCGAAAAAGGGCCGTGGAGCGAAATCGTTATGGCAATCATCCCGTAATTAATTATGAATTATAAATTATTAATTATGAGCAGGTACGAAGAATTGAAAGTTGAAAATTGAAAAATGAAGAGAACGATGAAAATACAGTTGAAAATTAAAAAATGCGTTGCAAACAAAGTACTGGCAATGGCTGCATGTTTGTTGATTGCTGTTAGCTCTTACGGGCAGGGACGAACATACATCAGGGAACAAATTCGCAAGGAAGGCGAATGTCGAAATGTCGCCATTACAAAAAACAATGGTGATTTGATGCTTTACGGACGGAACGGTTGTGCAAGGTCGGGCTGTCCTCAAAGTTTAAATGAGGCAATTACCGAGCTGAACAGCGAAACAAAATATATTGACGATGTACAGCTTACAGAAGAAGGACGCTGGCTCATTCTCTGGGGGAATAACGGATTTCGCTGGAACGATATTCCGTACAGTTTAGAACGAAAACTGCGTGAGTATAATGAGAAGAGCGAAGTCGTTACTTCTGCAACGTTCAATGATGCAGGCGACTGGATCGTTATTTCGCACGATCATTACAGTTCTTCAGATAGCCGAATTAGCGGGTGGCTAAAAGAAGGAAATGAAGAATACGGACAGTTATGGGCTGCCTGTGTTACAGAAGACGCTATTGTTGCTGTATATGCGAGCGGGTACAAATTCCTGGGTAATGTTCCCGAATCGTTGAAAGATGCTTTGCGTAAAACAAAATTGGATGTTTTCCGCCTGAAAATTGCAGGTACGGCGTGGTTTTTTGCAGACAAAAACGGCAATTATCAATACAGTATGTAGAGGGAAAACAGGAAACAGCTGTGCATTGAATGAGGAAACAGATGCGATATTTCAAATTAGCATGCCTGGAAAGGCAAACACGGACAATAACCGGGTACAATTCAAAATGTCGCACCCCCAATCCGAAGGATTGAATATGAATACCCCCCAGTGAAACGTAGCGATTGAGAGGTGAGACGTAGAGACGCGATGCATCGCGTCCCTGCAACCCGCAACTCGAAGGGTTGAACAGCCAACGGCATGATTCAATCTACGGGGTCAATCCGGTTTTTGACCTTTCAAACCTGTGGAGGGCCATGCAAATGGACGTGTCGAAGTCAGGAACCTTCACTCGAACTCATTCCGAATCAGGGCAACCGCATCAAATTTTCAAGAGTTTTTTTAGGTAGCCTATATCCAATGCAGCTTTATAAAGTCTCTTCCTAAGCCGGACAAGCCGGAACCAAAAAAGAAAAACCGTATCTTTACGGTATGGAACAATTCATCAACAAATACAGAAGTCGGATAAGCTTCAGTTTGTCGTGTTACGACC